>NZ_JBFUJC010000472.1:0-1853 GCF_056401595.1 Paenisporosarcina sp. P4_E4_2
GCATAATATAAGAAGAGCGATAACCTCACGTAATCCTGACAGGCGTTTGGAGCTTAGATATAGCTAAACTTGAAAAAAGAAAACAACTGAAAAAAAGTTTATTCTTTCTTAATAGTAAACRAAGAAAAAAGGTTGCCAATCAGTGTATGGCAACCTTTTTTCTAAAGTTTGGGGGCTTTTAGTGTGTTACAAAAAAGAACAAGTCAAAACGGTGTGYGTATTGTCTATGAACACATCCCACATGTCCGATCAGTTGCTGTCGGAGTATGGGTTGATGTTGGATCTAGACATGAAAAACCTGAAGAAAATGGCTTAACTCATTTTATCGAACATATGCTTTTTAAAGGAACTGCTACTCGGTCTGCTCGTCAGATTGCTGAAGAGTTCGATCGTATTGGTGGTCATGTCAATGCATTTACATCAAAAGAACAAACCTGCTATTATGCAAAAGTATTAGACCATCATGCGAAGCATGCCATTTCGGTATTGGCAGATATGTTTTTCCATTCTCAGTTTGATGAACAGGAATTAGAGAAAGAACGCCAAGTGGTATTGGAAGAAATACTGATGGTAGAAGATACACCTGATGATGATGTCCATGAACAATTATGGAATGTGATGTATCCGAACCAGACGCTAGGTGCATCGATTTTGGGTACTAAAGAATCACTCGAAACGTTCAACAAAGATTCCATCCATCAATTTATGGATCATCATTATCGACCTGAACATATTGTGATTTCTATCGCGGGGAATATTCCGGATGGCTTGATAGATTACACTGATTCCTTATTCGGCCAATTCAGATCAAGTACGGCAATGTCTGCTCGTCCATCGTTTGACACACCAGTTTTCCAACCGGGTGAATCACGTAAATCACGCGAAACGGAACAAGGGCATATTTGTCTTGGCTATCCTGGACTAAGCGTGAAAGATAAGCATATTTATGATCTTGTTGTATTGAATAATATTCTGGGTGGAAATATGTCTTCCCGTCTGTTCCAAGAAGTCCGTGAAGAAAAAGCGTTGGCCTACTCCATCTATTCGTATCATTCTTCATATGAAGATGCAGGATCCGTTGCTATTTATGGAGGCACTTCCAGCAATCAGTTGCAGAAACTCCAGGAAACCATTTATGAAACCATTCAAAAAGTGGTGGATGAAGGGGTTACCGATACAGAAGTGAACAATGCAAAAGAGCAATTAAAAGGAAATTTAATGCTCGGTTTAGAGAGCACGAACGCTCGAATGAATCGCAATGGGAAAAATGAATTAATTTTCAATGAACATAAAACGTATGATGAAGTATTGGAGTCGATTGATGAAGTGCATATCCATCAAGTACAGAAACTCGTAACGGATATTTTCACCATTCAACCAGCCATCTCAATCATTACACCAAAAGACTAATCCTTTGTAATTGTCTCAGACTGTAGACAAACTCTTATTTTTGAGTTTGTTTGCAGTCTTTTTAATTTGATTTAGATATGAAATATGTAGGGGATTTGCTAAAACCCTGCTCCTACAATGCTGCACTGCTTCGTAGGTGGTGCGTATCAAAAAACTGACATTCCAACAATTGTTGAGGGGTGGACGAAGTGACTTAGTCACAAGTCTACCTTCTTTGCTTTTAAGACCTTCCAGGGTAGGAGGCAGTTTAACATGGCCTTCTTTGTCTAGTTCCGAAGGCCAGACCGCACCTAAGCTTCAGGCCCTCTTTCGAAAGCAAGCTTTCGAATCGGCCCTTCCAGCGCCGGCGTCGGTCTAAATTGGCCTTCTTCACTTTTCGTGTGAACATGTGGTCTTTTTTTGCATATATTTAAGGAGATGAACATGGAGGAGGAGTCATATGT
>NZ_JBFUJC010000473.1:0-1840 GCF_056401595.1 Paenisporosarcina sp. P4_E4_2
CAAAATTTAATTTTGCGGACACTGGAAATAAGGATGCCAAACCAAAGGACTGGGACTCTAACATTGCTGCTATATCAACACTTTCAAAGGAATTAAACGTCATTAGAGTTCAATTATTATCGCATTATTTCGCACAAAATGACTGCTTGAAAATTGAATTATAAGCCCTTTTATTTGGTCAAAATGAAATTATTGCCCTTTATACACATTTTTCAACATCGACATCATTCTGTATGATGTCAAAAAGGAGCTGATTTCATTGGAATTCAAAACAACAAAACCGTTAATTTTAGCATCTGCTTCACCGAGGAGAAAAGAGTTATTATCACTGCTTGGGGTACCCTTTGAAGTGAAAACATTGGAGATAGATGAGGAGGACATTTTCGGATGCTCGCCTGCCGAACTCGTTTGCAACATTGCGATGGAAAAAGGACTGGCCGTCGCTGAATACAATCAGCACGCAATCGTCATCAGTGCCGATACCATGGTGTTTCTTGATGATGAGGCACTTGGGAAGCCTAAAAATGCAGAGATGGCGAAACTGTATTTGCGGAGATTATCCGGTAGGACACATACGGTCATTACGGGAGTATCCATCTATTTTGAAGGAATTTGCAATGTGTTTTATGAAGAGACAAAAGTCACTTTTTATAAATTAACGGACGAATGGATCAACAGTTATGTGGCAAGTGGCGATTGCTACGACAAGGCAGGGGCATATGGTATCCAGACAGCAGGTACTTTGATGGTGGAACATATTAACGGAGACTACAATAATGTTGTGGGTTTACCTATTGCAGAAGTGTATCGTGAACTTATGAATTTAGAACTGCTTGAGATGAAGTCTGCAGGAGTACGTTATGATAACTGAAGTGAAGCCGGCACTGATGATTCGTGACGTCCATGCTTCTGATCGCCCACGTGAAAGACTGATAAACCAAGGCGCAGCCGCGCTATCGAACCAAGAATTGATTGCCATTTTACTACGGACGGGTACCAAACAGGAATCCGTCCTTCATTTGGCGAATCGAGTGTTGACGTTCTTTGAACAACTGCATGAATTGAAAAATGCAACTATCGAAGAAATCATGTCCGTTAAAGGGATTGGAGAAGCGAAAGCGGTTCAGCTGCTTGCTGCAGTAGAACTTGGTAGAAGGCTATCTTTACAACAAACTGATGAGAAATTCACCGTTCGTTCTCCGAAAGACGCTGCAACATTCTTAATGACGGATATGACATCTTTAAAACAAGAAAATTTTGTCGTTCTTTTCATGAATGTTAAAAATCAAGTGCTACACAAACAAACCATTTTTATTGGCAGTTTAAATGCCAGTATCGTACACCCCAGGGAGATATTCAGAGAGGCAGTGAAACGTTCAGCTGCCTCGATTATCTGTGCCCATAACCATCCGTCAGGTAACCCGTCCCCTTCACCCGAAGACATAGAAGTTACGAAGCGAATACAGGAAGCCGGGCACATTATGGGCATCGAATTGCTCGACCATGTCATTATCGGTGATCATCAATTTATCAGTTTGAAGGAAAAGGGTTACATGTGACACTGTGATTTTCTCCTTTTATCCGTTATAATCAAATTTATGGTTTAAACTAAGCTAAGATTAACTGGCTAAGGATAGAAAGGAAGAACATAACGTGTTTGGATTTGGAGCAAAAGATGTCGGGATTGACCTAGGCACAGCAAATACTTTGGTATTTATTAAAGGAAAAGGAATCGTTTTACGCGAACCTTCAGTAGTTGCAAGAAATACAAATAATGGCGATATCGTTGCAGTAGGTAACGATGCTAAAAATATGATTGGTCGTACACCGGGTTCAATCG
>NZ_JBFUJC010000474.1:0-1829 GCF_056401595.1 Paenisporosarcina sp. P4_E4_2
ACATTCCAATGAAAAGGTAAATGAGTGAGAATACAATTACTACCACAAACAGGCTTACAATTACTCTTTTTAATCTCTTTTGTGTTCTCTTTTCTCGAGATATCATCTATATTTCACCACGCTCTCCTCTACTAACAAATTATTACTATTAATCTGCTAACAATAATGATAAAGCTCGTAAATAAAGATGGGTTAAAGATGAGATAAATACTAAGGCAAGATTTGAATGAAGTTTACTTCGTCATAAATGATATGTAATAGAAGAGAAGTTGCATCTTAACTAAAGGGGCAGCATTCCTGTTAGAAAGATTGCCGGGGGCTTGCAAGAAAAAGAGGATTCAACGATGAAAGAAACTCAGAAGACAGAAGTAGTTATTGAAATTGAACCTACGGGTCACAGCTGGATGAATTTAGCTTATTTCCTAGACCAATATGGAATCCCACTCGTCATGGTCAATCCAATGCACGTCAAACGTTCGAAAGAACTGGATGATAATTTACCAACCAAACATGAGGAGGGGATGAGAGTTCCACAGTTACCAAGTCTCGAAATTCTTCGTTATTGAAAAATAAAAACAGGTAATGTCTAATAGACAGCACCTGTTTTTATAATACTTACATTAACTTTTGGCTCTATTTGAACATTTTTAAAATCTTCATCCCAATTCATTTTCTTCCATAAGTCAGGATGTGTATTAGCTAATCTCATTCCAATCCCAAATGCATCGCAATTTGCTTGTAAAAGAATAGCGATGACTTCCTTAGCCTGATTGGTTAATTCTACAGAAATTTCTTTATTTAATTTTTTTATATTTAAATCTTTATTGAGATTTTGTGGATAGGTATTCACTTCTATTTGGATGCTAATATCTATGATACAAGTTATATCTCCACTTGTTTTGTCTACCTTTATCTCCATGTTTCTTTTCATCTTCCGTGTAGAAAAAGCAATGGATCGATCTTCTTCACTCGCTTGATTTAGCATGAGTTCCATATTGTTCGTCTTTTTTAATTGATCGAGTAATAGTAATAATAAACTGCTTTGCTCCTTTGATAAGGTTTTTCCAGAAAACTTATCTCCATTAAAAAGGGCTACCCCAGCAATCGCAATTTTATCTGATTCTCCTTTTTCTAAATAGGGTAAGATAAAATCTTTGCCCGTAGTTTGAATGTTTGTCCATACAGTAAAAATAGTTTCTTCTGGTATTAAGGTAGATTCCTCTGCTCCTTCAATCGCTTGTAAAATAAAGAATGCAATCGGGCTTTTTTCTTTTTCTGAAGATATGATATCTTCTGCTTTACCTTTTGTAATCGCAATTTTGGCTACAATATTCGATTCTTTTCCTCGATAAAAAGGATCTAGTAATTGATGAATCCCATTTTGAGCCAATTCATCACCGATTAAAATAATATGTGCTTGACTGAAATCCACCTGCCCAGCTGTCATGCTATTAATATCGATTGCTAAACCCGCCAAAGTAGGTCTTTCAGCACTCACAAGTTCATCTTCAATTTCAAATTGTCCTCCTCCTTTACTTTTTATATTCAAGGCTCGAACTGTAGCGTGTATTTTGCCTTCTTCTGTTAAATCAAAACTGATTCCGTTTACGAGTGTTTTATTAACAAGCTGGTGTTGGTCCCAACAACCTGCCAAAAAGATATTTATGATTATCAAAATCAGTAAGAGTCTTTTTCTCAAGCTGTATCACCAGTTTCATGCTTTTTAAATATGATTGACAGAATTAATAGGAGAGCTGGAATGACAAAGACAACGGCATAACTTAAATAAGAAACAAATTTGTTAAAAAGAAACGTGACTTCATCAGTAT
>NZ_JBFUJC010000475.1:0-1792 GCF_056401595.1 Paenisporosarcina sp. P4_E4_2
GGGCCTGGGGCCTGACCCCTCCACCAGCTCGGGATAAGAGTATCCGTTCAGTTTTACATCATAATAAACTAATGAAGCCTTGTCAAATATTTTTTTCGTTCTATATAAATGTTCGAAAATCAGATAAAATTAATTAGGCTATTAGTGTAGATTATTAAGCGTAATGTGTTATACTAATTTTCGAATCAAGGTTAACCCGATTTAAGGGTAATATACGATAAAGGAAGGTACATATACATGAATTCAGTGAACACGATGAACGAGCTGAACGACTTGTTAAATGGCCAAAACGTGCATGTGCAACTTTCAGTCCCACAACTTGTGGAGAAAGCAACATTACGTGGAGAAGCTGTCTTAACACCAACTGGAGCTGTAAAAGTAGTGACAGGAAAATATACRGGACGTTCTCCTAAAGACAAATATGTTGTTGTGGAAGATAGCTCGAAAGACAAGATTGATTGGGGCTCAGTAAACCAACCAATATCATCTGAAATTTTCAACTCTTTATATAAAAAAGTTGTGAACTATTTAAAAACAAAAGAAGAGTTATTTGTCTTTAATGGCTTTGCCGGTGCGGATAAAGAATCTCGCCTTTCATTGCAAGTAATCAATGAATATGCTTGGCATAACCTTTTTGCACACCAATTATTCATTCGTCCGTCTAAAGATGAGTTGGCATCGCATGAAGCACAATTCACAATCGTTTATGCTCCGACTTTCAAAGCAGATCCTGCAATCGATGGTACAGGTTCCGAAACGTTTATCATTGTGTCAATGGAAAAACGCATCATTTTAATCGGTGGTACTGAGTATGCCGGTGAAATGAAAAAATCAATTTTCTCTATTATGAACTACTTGCTCCCTGAGCAAGGCATCCTACCGATGCACTGTTCTGCAAACGTTGGTGAAAAAGGCGATGTTGCTTTGTTCTTCGGATTGTCCGGAACAGGAAAAACAACATTATCTGCTGATGCAGATCGTAAATTAATCGGCGATGATGAGCATGGCTGGTCAGATAACGGCGTATTCAATATTGAAGGCGGCTGTTACGCAAAAGCAATTAACTTAACACGTGAAAATGAACCACAAATTTTCGATGCAATCCGTTTTGGTTCTGTATTGGAAAACGTAGTATTGGATCCTGAAACGCGTATACCTGACTACGAAAATATTTCGTTAACTGAAAACACGCGTGCCGCTTACCCATTACAAGCAATCGACAATATTGTTGATCCTTCTGTAGCAGGTCATCCAAAAACCATCATTTTCTTAACTGCTGATGCGTTTGGGGTATTACCTCCAATCAGTAAGTTGACGAAAGAACAAGCGATGTATCACTTCTTAAGTGGATTTACATCGAAGCTTGCTGGTACAGAACGTGGAATTACATCTCCACAAGCAACATTCTCAACTTGTTTCGGTTCTCCATTCCTTCCCCTTCCTGCAACTGTATATGCAGAAATGTTAGGGAAGAAAATAGATGAGCATGATGCACAAGTCTTCCTTGTAAATACTGGCTGGACAGGCGGCGAATTTGGCGTTGGTAGCCGTATGAAACTTTCTTATACACGTGCGATGGTTCGTGCTGCATTGGAAGGCAAATTAGATAATGTTGAAATGGATAAAGGTTCAGCATTCGGTTTAGCTATTCCTAAAGAAGTACCTGGCGTACCTTCTGACGTATTAAACCCACGCGATGCATGGGCGGATCCAGCAGCATACGATAAAAAAGCACAAGAATTGGCTAATCGATTCCGTGAGAACTTCAATAAATTTGGATCAGTGTCTGAAG
>NZ_JBFUJC010000476.1:0-1790 GCF_056401595.1 Paenisporosarcina sp. P4_E4_2
CCATTGACCTTGCCCGCGCGCGGTCCACACGATAAAAACGGTCAAAAATTCGTTCTACATTTTCTTTTGGAATTCCCATGCCATCATCCGATACCATCACTTTTAAGAATCCTTCTTGCACAATAATGCCAAAACGAATATTACCGCCATCCGGCGAATATTTTAAAGCATTCGAAATGATATTATCAATGACTTGTGTTAATTTATCAGCATCGATTTCCACAAAGAATTGTGAATCTGGCAATAATCGTTGGAAATGAACTTGTTGTGATTTCGACATTTCAAAACGATCGATGATTCGATTGAAGAATTTAATGAACTCAACAAACTCTTTATTCAAATCGTAAGAACGGCTGTCCATTTTCGATAACTGTAACAGGTCATTAACCAAACGAATCATACGCTCAGTTTCCGTCTGCGTAACATTCAGGAATGAAGGTGCTAATTCCTGGTCTTGCCACGCGCCATCCGCAAGGGCTTCTAAGTAGCTGCGCATCGTCGTTAATGGTGTCCTTAGTTCGTGTGATACGTTGGCTACGAATTCACGACGCTCCATATCAATTTTCTCTTGTTCGGTATTGTCATGAAGAACTGTAATCAGGCCATTTACGAATCCTGTTTCTTTCTGAATGACCGAGAAATTTGCGCGCAGAATATACGGACGTTCTGGTGAACTGAAATCCAAGTTAATGGACTCTTTCATATGAATTAAATCTTCAAATGTATATTCCGCTTCTATTCCAAGAACGGATGAAATGGGACGATGCAATACCAGTTCTCTTGATACTCTCAACAGTCTCAGAGCTGGATCATTGATTAAAATAATACGCCCTTTTCGATCCGTTGCAATTACGCCATCCGTCATGTTAGAAAGGACTGACGCTAGTTTGCGTCGTTCACCTTCCGTAGTGGACTGGGCTTCTTGCAGACGGTTGGTCAAGTGATTGAAGGCAATTGCCAATTGCCCAATTTCATCATTTCCGTAAACGCGCACTTTACGGGAGAAGTTCCCTTTTGCCATAGCCTGTGCTTGTCTACGCATATCTGAAATCGGCCGTGTGATGGTCTGGGCAATCAAAATCCCCAAAATGATGGTGATGGCAAGTGACATCGCTGTACCACCAGCAAGAATTCGGTTAATTTCATTCATCTGCTCAAAAACTGTTTCGATATTTGATTCCAAGTAAATCGTACCGAGTACTTCACCTTGATCTATTATAGGTGAAGTGAGAACCCAAATACGATCGCCTTTTTTTAATGAAATTTTATTGTCTGGTGTTTCAGAAGATATGGATCGACGGACCATCGCATCTGTTGAACGTTGACCAACAATGGATTGATTGGTCGTTTCGGATGTTGCTAGAATACGAAAATTGGGATCAATCACACTAATTTCATTAATATCTTCCGAACGGATACTGAATAGAACAGAACGTAAACTTTGCTCYAAAGTAGGGTCTTCTTCTCCCCGCTTCTTTATAATTTCTTCACGCACACTAAACTCCACCAAATCCACTCGTTCTTCAATGGATTTGGTGAAGCTTGCTTTAAGCGTTTGTTCTAATTCGCGCGCAAAATATATTCCTATGATTTCCATTGCCAATATAATAAGCAATATATAAACAAGGACAATTTTGACGTGAATTGATTTAAAAAAGCCAACCTTTTGCATTCTGTCTACTCCTGTTCAGGATTACGCAAATAATACCCTACGCCGCGACGTGTCACAATCCATGCAGGGTGACTTGGGTTATCCTCAATTTTTTCACGAAGGCGACGAATGGTTACGT
>NZ_JBFUJC010000477.1:0-1771 GCF_056401595.1 Paenisporosarcina sp. P4_E4_2
GCTAACACGCATATCAGGAGTATGTCTCATGTTGATGGGATTGCTCACTTTGCTAAATAAATGAGGGATTCACGTGAATATCTATTTCATATGTACAGGAAATACTTGCCGCAGTCCGATGGCGGAAGCAATATTCCAATCTCATAATAAAGAAGGAATGCACGTACGTTCAGCAGGAATCTATGCAATGGACGATGGTGACATTTCGGAAAATGCCAAACAAGTCATTCRTGAAGCCGGCATTGATTTCACACACTATTCCCGTCAGGTAAGTGGAGAGGATGTACGCTGGGCAGACCTTGTATTGACCATGACCTCTGCACATAAGCAACTAATCATGCAAGCTTTTCCTTTTGCTGCAGACAAAATATTCACCTTGAAAGAATACGTACGCCCATACGGTTCCCACGACGTGTCCGATCCATTTGGCGGTGACGTGTACATGTACCGTCAAACTTTCCAGGAGCTCACTCAACTGACGAATGAATTACATTCAAAATTAAATGAAGAACAATGACGGCTCTTAATGATTGGGAGCTGTTTTTTTTTGCAAAGCTAGATTTTCAGGTTTTAAGATTTAATAGTTTTGTTTTCGCTACGCTCCTGTTTTTTAAAGAAGTGATATCTCACAACAAGTAGACTGGTGAGACAGGTTGTTGCTGTCTTTTCCGTTTGTGAAAAATTTAACGCTCAAACTGGCTTGTTTAACGATCAATCTAGAGATTTATCGCTCAAACAAGTCTCGTTGGCAAGTTAACTTAAGGAGACGGCAGGCTTCATTTCTAGATAAACACCTTCGAAATGGAGATATACACCAATGAAATAAAGAAAACCACCTCTGATTCCTCCATATCCACTTACGAATTCAAGATAACCCAAATCAAAGAATGGCTAGAAAGGCACTTTGCGCTTTTCTTAGTAAAAATGGTAAGATAAAAGCGAATATGAATAGAAATGAGGGACTGAAATGAATATCGCGATATCTTCCGATCACGGGGGCAATACTTTGCGTAAAGAAATTACTTCTTTACTTGACGAACTGGGACACACATATCAGGATTTCGGTCCACAAACGAGCGATTCAGTCGATTATCCGGACTATGCAGGACCTGTTTCAGAGGGGGTTGCTACTGGGAAATTTGACCGAGGCATCTTAATTTGCGGTACAGGTATTGGCATGTCAATTGCAGCCAATAAAATCAAAGGAATCCGTTGTGCATTGGTTCACGATGTGTTCAGCGCAAAAGCGACACGTGGCCATAATGATTCCAATATATTAGCAATGGGCGAACGCGTAATTGGTGGCGGTCTGGCTCGTGAAATTGTAAAAACATGGTTGGAAAGCGAATTTGAAGGTGGACGTCACGAACGTCGCGTCGCAAAACTTTCAGAACTCGAAAACAAATAGAGGAGTTTGGTCATATGGATGCACACACAATGTGGCAGCCGCAACTCGAACAATTGCTCAGTGAGTTTGCGACACAAGTCACGTTCACACCAGGGCAAATCATTGTTATCGGTTGCTCGACCTCTGAGATTGTTGGAAAACGAATTGGCTCGGCAGGAGGGCTTGAAGTGGCGGAAAGCTTATTCGAACCGTTGCAAGCATTTGCAAGCAAACATGAGATTCATTTAGCTTTTCAAGGATGCGAACATATTAACCGAGCGCTAACGATGGAAAGACAAACGGCACATACCTATGGTCTAGAACCGGTAAATGTCATTCCAGTTCAAAAAGCGGGAGGTTCCATGTCTGCCTACGCCTATACAC
>NZ_JBFUJC010000478.1:0-1763 GCF_056401595.1 Paenisporosarcina sp. P4_E4_2
GTTACTTCCCCTTTAAGCGAAGGGATTCACCAAGCTGCCTCCATTTTGCTTTTGGTAGCTACTACGGTAGTCTTCTTCACTACTATCAGTACAGTTATCAGGGAAATAATGGGGGTCGTGTTCAATGGTATCCCTCATCAGGTAACAGTTTTCATTTATTCACTATTTGAGATGACTGCAGGGCTCGAAGTTGCACATCAATTATTTAATATGGCACCCTTTTTTCCTCTTCTGGCAGTAATCATTCTATCTTTCAATGGTTTAAGCATACATATGCAAATCATGGTGTTGGCGAAATCAGCCAAACTTTCGTTAAAACCTTATGTCGTATATCGACTGATTCATTTTCTTCTATTTGTTGGGTGTTGTTATTTAATACTTTAAAAGAAAGGGCATTGGATGCAGATGCTCAAGAGCTTCTCCTGAAATCTAAGCTTTATTGAAAAAAGGTGCTTGCAACAGGACATATGAAAAGAATCACGCAAAATCATTGCGTGATTCATTCTAATCCAAATTTCATTTTCAAGGCTTCTTCTACAGGTTTAGGTACAAGTTCAGAAATATCGCCACCATATTTCGCCACTTCTTTAACAATGCTCGAACTTAAAAATGAATATTGATTATTCGTCATGATGAAAAATGTTTCGATATTGTCATTTAATACACGGTTCATGGACGTAATCTGCATTTCGTATTCGAAATCGGATACCGCCCTTAATCCACGTACAATGGCATGTGCATTGACACTTTTAGCGTACTCGACAAGTAAGCCAGAAAAAGAATCCACACGGACATTAGGCAAAGTTGCTGTCACTTCACTAATTAATGCCATACGTTCTTCAATCGTAAAAAGTGGTTTTTTAGAGGAGTTATTTAGTACGACCACGTGTATTTCGTCAAATACGGAAGCACCTCGTTTGATGATATCTAAATGACCGAATGTAACAGGATCAAAACTCCCTGGTACGACTGCAATTTTAGTCATGGTGTTCTCCTTCTTCCTGTCGATAAATCGAAATTATGGTACTGCCATAAAGTTCTTGTCTTGTTAGAGTAAATGACCCATATGTATTTGGCAAATCTACACCTTTTTCGTGTTCACACAAAATGATTGCATCATCAGTCAATAAGTTTTTTTCCACAAACTGCTCGATCAATTCATAATACCCAACTTTTTGATAGGGTGGATCTAAAAACAGCAAGTCCACTCGTACTTGTCTTTTCTCCAAAGCTTTAATTGCACGTGTAGCATCTGCTTTGTATACTTCCGAGCGATTATCTAGTTTGCATTTCTTTAGATTCTCATGAATCGTTTGTATAGCACGCGGATCTTTTTCGATAAAAATGCACGTATCTATGCCCCTACTGAGCGATTCGATACCGAGCCCCCCACTTCCTGCGAATAAATCCACAGCAAGCCCTCCTTCAAAGTATGGACCGATCATATTGAAAATTGATTCTTTCACTTTATCAGTTGTTGGTCGTGTACCCGCACCAGGCACCGCTTTTAATGGGAGTCCTTTTTGTTCTCCGGAAATTACTCTCATGACGTTCCTCCTTGTCCGATTCATCGGTTATTGAAAAGCCATTTCTGACTTTATTTTCATATGCTTCATGCTACAAGCCATGATAAGATGGCTATTGAAAGGATGTGTTATTTTCTCATGATTCAACGCTTTATTGAACTAGGAGAAGGTTATAGCGATATTTATGAATGGATTGAATTATTAAAAACCAACGAGCACCGTTTTCATCGTGTATGT
>NZ_JBFUJC010000479.1:0-1741 GCF_056401595.1 Paenisporosarcina sp. P4_E4_2
CCATTAAAGTAATGGACAGCGGACCTTGACGTCACTTGACGAAAAGGTCCGTTTTCTTGTTGTCGAAATGACGTTTGCGACTTTCGATTTTAGTGATTTTATGCTATTGTTGTATGTTAGAGAATCATGACCGTTTTTTCAGTTATCCACATGTGGATAACTAGTAGACAGGAGGTGGGCGATCATGGAATTCGATACGATTACTGCGATATCCACACCAATGGGTGAAGGAGCAATTGCGATTGTGCGATTAAGTGGATCAGAAGCAGTTTCCATAGCTGATCAAATTTTTCGTTCGCCTGAAGAAAAAAAATTAAGTAGTCAAGCATCACACACGATCCATTATGGACATTTAATAGAGCCTGAATCAGGCGACGTAGTAGAAGAAGTCATGTTGTCTTTAATGAAAGGTCCAAAAACCTTTACACGAGAAGACGTAGTTGAAATAAATTGTCACGGAGGTATCGTTACCGTAAATCGAGTGTTGCAGTTAGTACTGAGACATGGTGCTCGATTAGCGGAGCCGGGAGAATTCACGAAACGTGCATTTTTAAATGGACGTATCGACTTATCTCAAGCAGAAGCTGTTATGGATTTAATTCGTGCCAAGACCGATCGTGCAATGAATGTTGCACTAGGTCAAATGGATGGAAAATTATCACGACTCATTGCCAGTTTGCGACAAGCATTGTTAGAAACTTTGGCACAGGTAGAAGTGAACATCGACTATCCAGAGTATGATGATGTGGAAGAAATGACATTGCCCATGATTATTGAAAAGTCATCTTGGGTGAAACAAGAAATTGAAGGGTTATTGCGTACTTCATCTCAAGGGAAAATATTAAGAGAAGGCTTATCTACTGTCATTATCGGTCGACCGAATGTAGGGAAGTCCTCTTTATTAAATAGTTTAGTGCAAGAAAATAAAGCGATTGTTACCGATGTAGCGGGGACAACACGTGACATTATTGAAGAGTATGTAAATGTCCGTGGCGTACCGTTAAAGCTCATTGATACTGCCGGGATTCGGGAAACAGAAGACATTGTTGAACGAATCGGTGTAGAACGCTCCAGACAAGTTCTTAAACAAGCTGATTTGATTCTTTTGGTACTGAACCATTCGGACGAKCTAACACCTGAGGATGAGCGTTTATTTGAAGCAATCGAAGGCATGGACTTTATTGTGGTAATCAATAAAACCGATTTAGAGAAGAAAATCGATAGTCAACGTGTAGAAGAACTTGCAGGGAACCGAAAAATCGTGACCACTTCTTTATTACAAGAAGAAGGAGTGGATCAGCTAGAGGAAGCAATTGCTTCATTATTCTTTGAAGGATCTCTGGAAAGTGGTGATTTGACGTATGTCTCAAATGCTCGTCACATTGCTTTATTGCACCAGGCAAAACAAACGATTGAAGATGCAATAGACGCAGCCCATGCTGCCGTGCCAATCGATATGATCCAAATCGATGTCACCAGAACGTGGGAAATTTTAGGTGAAATTACTGGAGATACAGTAGAAGAAAGTTTGATYGACCAACTGTTCTCCCAATTCTGTTTAGGGAAATAAGTGGAACGAAGGCTAAGTTCGCCGCGTCCTTGCGGCAACACCTTCATGACCCACATCCTGTGGACCCAAGTTGAATGCGCCACTTTAGCTCGACACCGGCGCTGGAAGCAAGGTTTCCTTTGCGACGAGTAACCGCAGGAGTCAACCGATGTGCGAAAGCCTGCTTTCGCC
>NZ_JBFUJC010000480.1:0-1718 GCF_056401595.1 Paenisporosarcina sp. P4_E4_2
TCTTTAGATAAGGAGGGTTCAATATGACAAATGTAAACACCCCAAATGAAGAAAAACAGTATGCACATTTTATGAAACGAATTGAAGCTGGTGACAAAATTGAAGCGGATGACTGGATGCCAGAAGAATATAGACAGACACTCATAAAGCTAATTTCGATGCACGGCATGAGCGAAATCATGGGAGCTTTACCTGAAAAAGAATGGGTACCTAAAGCTCCTTCTTTGAACCGGAAACTCGGTATTATGGCTAAGGTACAGGACGAGATGGGGCATGGGCAGCTTCTGCTTCGTGTAACGGAGGACTTACTGGCACCATATAACAAAACCCGTGCAGACTTAATGCAGGATCTATTTAATGGAGATTTGAAGTTTCATAATGTTTTTCATATGGAAACGAAAACATGGGCGGATGCAGGGATTATTGGGTGGCTAGTTGACGGTGCCGCGATTATTACCCAAACAGATATGCTCAAAGCTTCATATGGTCCGTACGCAAGAGCACTGCAACGAATCTGTGCAGAAGAAGTATTTCATGCTCAACATGGTGAATCCATCATCTTAGCGTTAGCTGAAGGAACAGATGAACAAAAAGCGATGGTTCAGGAGGCACTGAATCGTTGGTGGGAACCACTTCTTATGTTCTTCGGGCCAGCTAGTAAGGAAACGACCGGTTCATCCAAACAAGATTTAACAATTAAATATAAAATCCGGACAAAAACAAATGAAGAATTCAGGCAAATCTTTTTTGATAAATATATGCCACGAATTCTTTCACTGGGATTGACCATACCGGATCCGACCTTCCATTTCGACAAAGATAGCAATTTATGGTCCTATCAGCAGCCGGATTGGAATGAATTTAAGAAAATCATTAAAAATCAAGGGCAACGTTCGGAAGCACGACTGAATTTACGACGACATTCTTATGAATATAATTCATGGGTACGGGATGCACTCAGTGCGAATATAAGTTAATGAAAGGAGTCAGGTGAAGTGGGAGAAGAGAAAACATTTTATCAGGAATATGAAATTTTTAGCAAACGAACACCGAGCTCAGCTTTCCAGCACCAATTCAGTTTACTGGCTCCGAATGAAGATATGGCGCTAATTTTAGCGCAGGAAAACTTTATGCGACGTGAGCCTGTTGCTGACATTTGGATCGTCAACCGTAAGCACATTAAACGAATGAATGCTGAAGAAAAATTGACACTTAACCGGCTGGAAAACAAAGAGTACCGCACGACCAAAGGGTATGGTTATTTGAAAAAGAAATGGCGTCAATATGAACAGGAAATGCTGGATGAAAAAGAAATCTTGTCATGGGGAGGCGATAGAAAATGAACAATGCTGACTCAGTGATGAGCCCGGAATATACAGAAGCGGTAAAAAGTTTGTTATTCCAGTTGGCTGATGATGACTTTTTATACTCGTTTCGTGGATCGGAATGGTTAGGACTTGCTCCTCATATCGAAGCGGACATCGCTTATTCTTCAATCAGCCAGGATACGATGGGGCATGCTGCAATGTATTACTCACTTCTTGAAAATCTGGGTGCAGGAAAAGCTGATGCTCTGGCTCATTTTCGCCTGGTAGCGGATAGAAAAAACAGTATTTTAACAGAACGCGTGAACGGGCAAGGATATTATTTGGAAACTCCCCATTATGATTGGGCATATGCGGTTGCACGAAGTTATTTATATACACAAGCGAAAAAAG
>NZ_JBFUJC010000481.1:0-1714 GCF_056401595.1 Paenisporosarcina sp. P4_E4_2
GATAATATGTGAGCCAAAAGATTTACGCGCAAATGCTGTTCCGAAAATCGCCAAGTTATCCGCTTCCGTCCCGCCACTGGTCAAAATGATATCCTGATCTTTCGCACCAATGCTATTTGCCAAAAGCTCACGGGCTTGATCCAACTGTTTTCGGGCTTCCCGGCCAGTCGCATGGATACTTGATGGATTGCCATACGACTGTTCCATCGTGTGGACTAATTTCTCAATGACTTGCGGATGTACGGGCGAAGTAGCTGCGTGGTCTAAGTAAATTCTATTCATGTCGAACTCCTTTTTAAAGGTTGTTCAAAAATCGTTTTTTGAACGCACACTTAAATGTAATACATGTATCCGTCATCTGATGACGTGTCACTGAATTTAGCTAAATCTTCAATCGTGGTAGTATCCAGAACGGTTTTTACGGCATCACGAATGCGAAGCCACAATTCTCGTTGAGGAGGAGCTTCATTTTCAATGCCTTCCACCGGTTGAATCGGTCCTTCCAGTACTCGGATGACATCGCCGGCAGAAATTAAATGAGGTGGCTTTGAAAGCATATATCCACCGTGTGCTCCGCGAACACTTTTAACTAGGCCAGAATTACGAAGCGGTGAAACCAATTGTTCTAAATAAGCTTCCGATAATTCATTGTCTGATGCTATTTGACGGAGAGGTACTGGACCTTCTCCAAATTGTTTGGCTAGCTCTATCATAATCGTTAATCCGTATCGACCTTTTGTCGAAATTCTCACGTTATTCACCCCGTATAATCCTTAAAATCATCTACATAGTATATCACATTTCCGACCAACCGCCTGTGAAATGACTTTTCGTCCGGTAACACGTATACTAGAGAACAAATGTACGAATTTAGGAGGTACTCACGATGCAAAACGAACCACTTGCTTATCGAATGAGACCGCAAAAATTGGATGAAATAGCTGGTCAGCAAGATATAATCGGAAAACACACACCTTTATATAAAATGATTGCGAACGGCCATGTCCCTTCAATGTTGTTATACGGTGAGCCGGGAATAGGCAAGACGTCCCTAGCTTATGCCATTGCCGGTACTAGCAATCTTTCTTTCATCGCACTTAATGCGACACGCTCAGGCAAGAAAGATATAGAAGAAGTGGTGGCTGAGTCACGCGTAACAGGAAAAGTTCTGTTATTCCTTGATGAGATCCATCGTTTCAATAAATTACAGCAAGATACTTTGCTCCCCCATGTTGAAAGCGGTGCAATCGTATTGATTGGTGCCACAACGGAAAATCCATTTCATGATGTAAATCCGGCCATCCGTTCCCGTTGCGGTGAAATCAAACAACTTAAACGTTTGACGGCTGAAGACTTATTGGTATTGATACAACGCGCATTACAAGACGACAAACGCGGCCTGGGCCGACAAAAGATTAATATCTCTGAAGAACAGCAAATGAAAATCGCAGAAGCGGCAAATGGTGATGCCCGAAAAGCTTTGACTCTTCTTGAATCTGTCGTTTCCGCGTCTGACGATGAAGATGGCGTGGTTGTAGTAGACGATGCCTTGCTTCAAAATCTCGTCGATCGCATCGGCGTGTTTGGGGATAAAAAAGGGTCTCATTTTTATAATTTGTTATCTGCATTGCAAAAATCCGTGCGCGGAAGTGACGTCAATGCAGCCATGTATTATTTGGCTCATTTACTTGAAAATGGTGATTTGGTAGCAGTC
>NZ_JBFUJC010000482.1:0-1706 GCF_056401595.1 Paenisporosarcina sp. P4_E4_2
CGTTGCGGTCGGAACTTCCATGTTCATGGTGTTCTTATCCGCTTTGGTTAACTCAGCCAGCCATATTTCGCTTGGGAATGTTCCGTGGTTATATACAATTCCAGTCGTACCGGCTGCTTATATTGGAGCCAAAATAGGTGCAAACTTAAATCAACGTATTCAATCGGAAACATTGGTATTTGCTCTGCGTATAATCTTATTATTACTTGGTGTTCGCTCGATTGCTGCAGGACTGATGGGATAAGGAGTTGGCCAAATGATTGAAACCATTCATTTTTATCATACTAATGATTTACATAGTCATTTTCAGCATTGGCCACGTATTCATGAGCTCGTGACAGCACGAAAAAAATGGCATGTTGAAGAAGGCGAATCGAGTTTCACGATAGACTTGGGAGATCATATCGACCGTTCCCATATTTTCACGGAAGGAACGCTCGGCAAAGGAAATGTGAATCTCTTAAATGAAGCTCTATATGACGTTGCTACTATAGGTAACAATGAAGGTATAACTTTGTCCTACGATGAATTGGAAAATCTTTATGAAGATGCACAATTTAAAGTCGTGGTAGGAAACTTGTTTAATCAAAATGGGGAAGTTCCAAATTGGTTATTGCCAACCACTTTTCTTACAACGATGCATGGTACAAAGATAGGTGTGACAGCCCTAACTGCTGAATACACTCAGTTTTATGAACAGCTCGGATGGCAAGTAACGGATGCATTTGTAGCTTTAAAAGCACATGTTGAGCAACTAAAAGGTGAAACTGACGTCATCATTTGTATGTCTCATTTGGGGATTCAAGCAGATGAAGAAATGGCCGAGCAATTTCCCGAAATTGATGTCATTTTTGGGGCACACACTCATCACATTTTACATGAAGGAAAGCTGGTCAATCGTTCCCTGTTAGCAGCCGCTGGCAAGTTTGGATATTACGTAGGGCATGTGACACTAGAATACGATTTGGAAAAGAAAGAAGTTATAAAGAAACATGCACTTTTGTACGATACAAATGAATTGCAAGAAAGTGTCGACGAAGAAGGATTTCTAAATAATTTGGTCAATGTGGGCAAAAACCTTTTATCAGTTCCAGCGTTTTACCAAACGGAACATCTTCCAAAAGAATGGTTCAAGGATTCCGCTTTGTCGACTTATTTTGGGAACGCATTAACCACATTTTGTAACACCGAATGTGCCCTGTTCAATGCAGGCTTGTTCTTAACGGACTTACATAGAGGTGAAATATCACATTTTGATATTCACCAAATGATGCCTCATCCAATCAACCCTTGTGTCATTGAACTGACTGGAGAACAATTAAAAGATATTTACAACTTGTCGTTAAATGAAAGCTGGCCAAATCTTGAAATTAAAGGACTGGGCTTTCGTGGGGTAGTGATGGGTAAAATGATTACCCATCAATTTAAGGTAGTTGAGGATGATTTGTTTATACGTGGGCGTCTCATTGAACCTACAGTCAAGGTTCGATTGGCAACTCTTGATATGTTCACTTTTGGTTATTTCTTTCCAGCATTCAAAGAATTGCCAAAGACTTACTTTATGCCAGAATTCATTCGTGACATTCTAATTGCATATGGTCAAAAGAACGAATATAGGAATAATTGAGGCTTCCTGGTCGTAATATGACCTAGGAGGCTTTTTTTGTGCGATTACGTAAAATATCAAAAAGGTCAGTTTATTGGAA
>NZ_JBFUJC010000483.1:0-1676 GCF_056401595.1 Paenisporosarcina sp. P4_E4_2
GTAATAAAGGCAAAGGGATACAGAATCCAATCCATGTCTTCTACATAATCTATCAAACCAACTATAGAAGAAGAGTCATCTACCAATCCAGACGTAAATTGTATGAACGAAAGAATAGACAGTATGGTGACAAATAAAAACACATATAAAAGGACTTTGCCGATGGGCAGAAGCCGGAAAGCGGCAATTTTTTTCGGGCTGGTTATGGAAGCTAAGAATAGTTGCATGATTGACAAGAAAATCACTCCTTATAAGCTATCATACTACTTTCCATAGATAGATTTTAAGAATTATTTGTACAAATTACGTACAAAGCTGCCCTGATTGTTAAGTTCTTGTAAATATTTAATGAAGTTCTTTACAATCATTTGTCGAATTCTTCATAATGGGGACTGTTGATAATTGTACATACAGGGGTTGAAATTGAATCGTGGAACTTAATTGGCAAGAAATGATGTTTCAATTCATTGGAGGTCTAGGGATCTTCTTGTTCTCTATCAAATACATGGGTGACGGCCTGCAAAAAGCAGCAGGTGATCGATTACGTGATATATTAGATCGATTTACGACGAACCCATTCATGGGTGTTTTAGTCGGGATTGCGGTTACAGTTTTAATTCAATCCAGTTCAGGTACGACTGTCATAACCGTAGGTCTTGTCAGTGCTGGATTTATGACGTTAAAACAAGCAATCGGTGTCATCATGGGAGCCAATATAGGTACAACAGTCACTGCTTTCATTATAGGGTTTGATGTGGGAGAATACGCTTTGCCCGTTATGGCAATTGGTGCTTTCCTGATTTTCTTTTTCAAGAAAAGCCAGATTCAAAATTTGGGAGAAGTTATTTTCGGTTTTGGTGGTTTGTTTTTAGGAATGGAATTAATGAGCGGGGGAATGAAACCTCTTAGTGAATTGCCAGCATTTATCGATTTAACCGTCAATATGAGAGAACATTCCATTCTAGGCGTAATTGTCGGAACGGTATTTACATTAATCGTTCAAAGTTCAAGTGCAACAGTCGGAATTCTTCAAGGTTTGTATTCAGAAGGGGTTTTAAATCTGGATGCGTCACTACCGGTTCTCTTCGGAGATAATATCGGAACAACCATTACAGCTGTATTCGCATCAATAGGTGCTTCGATTGCAGCTCGACGCGCAGCAGCTACACACGTTTTATTTAACGTGGTAGGTACAATTATTTTTATGATGATTTTAGAACCTTTCACTATGTATGTTGAATGGTTGTCTGGCGTTTTAGATATAGGAGAAAAAATGCAAATTGCTTTTGCACATGGTACGTTCAATGTAGCCAACACCATTATTCAATTTCCATTCATCGGTGCATGGGCATACCTTGTAACGAAATTAATTCCGGGCGAAGAAGTAACGATAGAATATAAACCGRAGCATTTAGATCCACACTTTATCGAGACAGCTCCTTCCATTGCTATCGGACAAGCGAAAGAAGAAATTTTGCGTATGGGTCGCTTCAGTGTTCAAGGATTGCAGGAGTCCTTTGACTATTTGAAAACACATAATAAAAAACATGCAGAAACGGGTTACCAGCTAGAAGATGCCATTAATAATCTGGATAACAAAATCACGGATTATTTAGTGAAAATTTCAGCTGAATCTATTTCCAAAGCAGACTCTACTCGACATATTATGTTAATGG
>NZ_JBFUJC010000484.1:0-1673 GCF_056401595.1 Paenisporosarcina sp. P4_E4_2
TTCCCACTTTTTCAGCCAGCTCTTTCTCAAACAGATCGACATTTGCCCCGAGTGGTGAAATCCAATTCGTATCAAAGGCCTCTTGAACAAATGCCAGCTCAAACCCTTCCTCACTCATATGTGGCGATGAAAGATAGATTTTCTCTGACTTTGGATTTAGTTGAGAATTCCCATCACTCTTCGACTTCTCGCTCCGGATACCTGACAAGATATTCCTTCTTTCTACTCGTTATGGGTATTGCATTTTTTGTGTATTCGCGCTGGGTGCTGCGGTTGCTAGTATTACCAATTGATTTTATTGAATTACACTTCGGAAGCTTTGTTTATTAGCAATTTTAAGTAACACATCTTTAAGATTCTCATTATTTAAATCAAGCATCTTATCCAATAAATTCTTCATATC
The DNA here is from genome assembly GCF_056401595.1 of Paenisporosarcina sp. P4_E4_2. Classification (NCBI taxonomy): domain Bacteria; kingdom Bacillati; phylum Bacillota; class Bacilli; order Caryophanales; family Caryophanaceae; genus Paenisporosarcina; species Paenisporosarcina sp. P4_E4_2. Next base: position 404 of record NZ_JBFUJC010000484.1, read on the forward strand.
TATATTGTTAATTGGTGTGGACTTACCAATATAAATTTTCGGAAAAACATGTTCGTTTTGAATTTCGTCTTCGTTTAATAATTCTTCAAATAATTTTTCACCCGGTCGAATTCCTGTGAATTCTATATCAATTTCATCTTCTTGATACCCGGATAAGCGGATTAAACTCTTTGCTAAGTTCACAATTTTTACGGGTTCTCCCATATCAAGGACAAATATCTCTCCATTTGTTGCAAGTGTTCCTGCTTGAATGACAAGACTCGAGGCTTCAGGAATCGTCATGAAATACCTAGTCATCTCAGGATCAGTAACAGTGACTGGTCCGCCTTTTGCAATTTGTGCTTTAAATAGAGGAACAACACTTCCACTAGAACCTAAGACATTTCCAAACCGTACAGCGGCAAAGTGCGTTTTACTATTAACCGCCAAGTTTTGGATAATCATTTCTGCAAATCGTTTCGTCGCACCCATGATATTTGGTGGGTTCACTGCTTTATCAGTCGAAATCATTACAAAGCAGGAAACACCAATTTCTTTTGCTGCCTCTGCTACATTCAGAGTTCCGTAAATATTATTTTTGACTGCTTCTCTTGGATTAAATTCCATGAGTGGTACATGTTTGTGGGCAGCTGCATGATAAACTACATCTGGTTTATAAATCTCCATAATTTCAAATATCCGACTGCGATCTTGGATATCAGCAATTATTGGTATAACTTTAGTATTAGATGAAACTAGGTTCCGCATTTCCAAATCAATTTTATAAATGGAATTTTCTCCATGTCCTAATAGAATAATTTCTTTAGGTTCGAATCTCGCCACTTGTCTGCATATTTCTGAACCTATGGAGCCACCTGCTCCAGTTATAAGAATTTTTTTATTCGTAAGTTGATTTGCAATTGCGAGCATATCAAGTCTTACTTCCTCACGCCCAAGTAAGTCCTCAAAACGAACATCTCGAATTTCATTTACGGATAACTTACCAGTCATAATATCTTCTATCCTAGGAATAGTTTGAGTTTTCACGCCTGTCCCAACACAAATTTTCGTTAATACAATCATTTCCTGTTTAGACAATGAGGGAATTGCAATAATAATTAACTCGATTTTGTATCTTGCAACAATCTCTGGAATATTAACGATTTTCCCTAATACTTCAACTCCATAAATTTCAAGATTTTGCTTAAAGAGATTATCATCTATAAAACCAACTGGTTGTAATTGCCTATCCTGATTTCTTAATAATTGACGAACCACCATCGTACCTGCT
>NZ_JBFUJC010000485.1:0-1668 GCF_056401595.1 Paenisporosarcina sp. P4_E4_2
GTACCCTTCGTACGTTACAATTGATGTCGAATTTTGGTAAAGTAAAGGAAGATTAATAGCTACTGGTAGTTACGGGAAGGATTTTTGAAAATATGATATTTGACTTTCGATTTTGGCGATATCTAGCAAACCAGCAAGAATTAATAGATAATCTCGATTCTGCCACGATGCGCGATTTTAAAAAACGCGTATGGATGGTTGGTCTGTTCGGATTACTCTTATTTGTTACACAAGAACTGTGGGGAATGAACACACAGCACCTTACATCCGTATACGCATTTAGTGGCAACGACCCGTATACACTGGCACGTCTTGTCTCACTTGTCGGAATCATTCTATGGGCAGTTCTTTATATGGCCTTTCACTTTTTCGGCATTGCATTCCTATTGAACAGCATCACGGGCATTGATTTACCTAAACTGGCCGTGTTGCAACTGTATGTGGTAGGAATCCTGCTAATTGAAAAAGCATTACTGTTTATCGTCTTTCTTATGACCGGTGCAACCACTCCGGTGTCACTGTTTTCATTCGGTCCACTGGCAGCAACCGTGTTCGATCATCCATTCCTGGTATTTTTCTTTAATCAATTATCCATCTTTACTGCCCTTATCATTGCATTACAGGTTCGATTCATCCGTGCATTCACGGATATGAACCCGCGCATGATTTTACTGATTATTATTGGAATACATATCGGTATGGCACTCATTACTTCGGCAGCTGGCCTTCTTCCAATCGAAGAATGGTACGGACGTTTTGTTGAAGGAGGTGCCGTCAAATGAATAAATGGTTAACGATTGGTATATCCATTGCAGTTTCTACGTTCATTGCAGCCAACGCGATTCTCTTGTTCAGCGAAAAAAGCGTAATTTCTAAAGATGTGTACGTAAATGAATACGAACGTCTCGCAACAGGGGACTTTGTACAATCCTTACCGAAAGAATCACTAGTTGCACCGCTCGACACGACAACGGTTTACGTGGAAAGTGAAGATACGATTCAAGACTGGTTGGTCAAAGAAGGTGCTGTAGTAAAAGCAGGTGACGAACTCGCTACGCTTAACACATCAACGGCTGACGAGCAACGTGAAGTATGGAAATCAGAAAAGGAAGCACTTGAACGTCAAGTGACTGAAACCAACGCAACAATAAAGTCCTTACAATCTGACCGCGCGACCGCGCAGAGCTCAAGTAATTCGACAGACAACGCGACAGACAACGTCACTGAAAACACTGATGGTAAAATGGTTAATATTGATGTAAATGTAGATTTCGGCGTGGACGTTTCTCAAGATGGTGCTTTCGCACAAGCGATTGCTGAAGCGGAACAAAAACTATCTGAAGTCAATCGGCAATTGCAGGTCGTTGATGCACAGCTTGCTCAAGAAGGAGCGGCTGCCATCCTTAGTCCGGTCGAAGGCGTAGTATCCGCGATTCGAGACAACAATGACCGCTTGGCAATCGAAATTTACAGCATCGAAAAAATCATTGTTACGTATGCAACAGATGAACAATGGCAGGACGTGAAAGTCAACGACCGCGTTCGCCTGCAAGCGGATGGAATCGATCAATCAATAGAAGGAACGGTAACAGAAATTTCCCAAGTTCCTGCTAAAGACTCCGAATTCCTGACTGCCTATAAAGCGCTCGATCCAAAAGACCATAAGAA
>NZ_JBFUJC010000486.1:0-1666 GCF_056401595.1 Paenisporosarcina sp. P4_E4_2
AAGTAATCCACCAAGAACAGGACCGAATAACGTACCAGAAACACTTCCCATTTGAAGAGTTCCAAGTGTTTTCCCTGCTACTTCTTTGGCTGTATGCGAACTGATGAAAGCCAATGAGGTTGGAATAAATCCGGTCACTACTCCCATGAACAATCGTAATAGGAAGAAAGCTTCCACTGAGTGTACAAACCCCATGAGTAGAATGCTAATAGATATACCAAATCCCGTAATGATTAAAATCGGCTTATAACCGAATCGATCTGCGATGCGCCCCCATATTGGTGACATGAGGAAGGCTGAGACGAAGGTGATGCCGAAAACAAATCCAGCCCATTTTTGTACGTATGCATCCGAAAAGTTTCCCATTGTGTCTATATAAAGTGACAGGAAAGGCATAATCATTGTTGCGGTTCCTGCAACTAAAAAATTTGAGATCCAGATAATATAGAAATTTCTTTTTTGATTGGCCAATTAATCTCCCTCTTTCAATTTTTGAACATTTTAGTGTCCCTTATTGATTAATTGTATAACATTTCGCTTTACGAAGGAAGTGGTGCGACTTATTTACTGAAATTGTTAACAGAATATGATAGACTAATTTAGGGTGAAATGAACATGAAAAAACGAGGATGGCTGTTATTAATTAGTTTGATTGTCCTGTTAGCAGGATGCGGCACAAATGAAAGTGTCGAACAAGAAAAGACAGAAAAACCAAAAAAAGAAACGCAACAAACTACTACAACAACTGAAGGAGAGAGTGCAATGTATCCACAATTATCAACAGAAGTTGCTTCAAACGAAGCATTAGTCGTAATGAACACAACTATGGGTGCGATTAAAATTAAACTTTTCCCTGAAATCGCTCCTAAAACAGTAGAAAACTTTATTACTCATGCCGAAAATGGATATTATGATGGCATCATTTTCCACCGAATTATTTCTGATTTCATGATTCAAGGTGGCGATCCTACTGGAACTGGTATGGGTGGAGAAAGCATTTACGGACCTAAATTTGAAGATGAGTTCTCGGATAAAGCATTTAACTTACGTGGTGCATTATCAATGGCCAATGCTGGTCCTGGAACAAACGGAAGTCAATTCTTTATCGTTCAAAAAAGCGATATGGACTCAAGCATGTTGAGCCAAATGAAAAAAGCGGGATACCCTGAAGAAATCGTTGAAGCATATGCAACTAATGGTGGTACACCTTGGTTAGATAACAAACACACAGTTTTTGGACAAGTTATTGAAGGTATGGATGTTGTGGACGCGATGACTAAGGTTAAAAGGAATTCAAGCGACAAACCACTTGAAGACATCAAAATCGAATCAATCGAAGTTCTTCAAAAATAAGTTAGGAAGTGATCCAAATGAATGTATGGATTTTCAACTTTCTATACTTTCCAGAAGATAAGTCTGCCTATATCCCAGCGGCCTTTCAATTCTTGATTTTTGCAATCATTTGCGTCCTCACTTTTCGATGGATTATTAAGCTTTCAAAAAAACAAGAACTAAAGACGAAGGAATTAGAAGAACGTATTTTACGTGAACGTCAATCAGAAAATCAAAAAGAACAACAATAAATAAAAGGCTAAACCAATTCAATTGGTTTAGCCTTTTTCTTATTGATATTGCTATGTGTTAACTTTCATGTGATACCAACAAG
>NZ_JBFUJC010000487.1:0-1646 GCF_056401595.1 Paenisporosarcina sp. P4_E4_2
GAGAAGAAGCATGCACAGATCCAACTTGTGAATATTGTGAATTGCGACCTAAACGACCTTTAACATAAGGTTGCGGATGGTCTTTTTTTTTGACTAAACCTGTTGATACTTTGAATGAAAAACGCAGTGTGCATTTGCACCTAGCGCAAATATAGGATAAACAACCGTATATGCTATAAAGAAAGAATAGAATCGGCTCTATTTCCGCGGACGGACTGGCAAGCCTCATCACTCGTACTGTGTAAATACAATATAGTAGAAAATGGGTTAGTTGCTCCAAAGAGAGCGCACTTTCGCCAGGCAAGCCTATTAAGTGTGAAGAATGAGATCACAAATTTCATACTTGTCGGCTCATGTTTAACATGCGGTAAGCACAAATATACGATAAAGAACAGGATGATTTTAGATCCTTAATTTAAGATAAAGATATTAAATGTTTCTACTTTCTTCTTTGAATAGATTATCTCAAGGTGAACATACTAAGCATTCGACACGAATTAGACGAAAAAAATTTTTCCTAGTGCTAGTTGAAAGCCGATAAATTGATTTGCAGCAGGGACTTTGTTATCCTTTAAATTGTGCTAATAACGAATACAATTCGTTAGCAGATAAATATTTCTTGGAGGTTTTCACATGACTGAACGTATGGTAGGTAAACAAGCACCCCATTTTACAATGGACGCAGTGCTAGCAGATAAGTCTTTCGGTAAAGTAAGCTTGGAAGAAAACATGAAGCAAGACAAATGGACAGTTTTGTTCTTTTATCCAATGGATTTCACTTTTGTATGTCCAACTGAAATCACAGCAATGTCAGACCGCTATGATGAATTTGAAGATTTAGACGCTGAAATTATCGGTGTTTCTACAGATACTATCCACACTCATTTAGCTTGGATTAACACAGCTCGTCAAGACAACGGCTTAGGCGAATTGAAATATCCATTGGCTGCAGACACTAACCATGTGGTATCACGTGAATATGGTGTATTGATTGAAGAAGAAGGTATTGCTCTTCGTGGATTATTCATCGTAAACCCTGAAGGTGAAATGCAATATCAAACAGTGTTCCACAATAACATTGGTCGCGACGTGGATGAAACTCTTCGCGTATTACAAGCTCTTCAAACTGGTGGTCTTTGCCCAGCAAACTGGCGTCCAGGACAAAAAACTCTTTAATTGATTGAATGGGGCTCATGAATTTTGCCTTTATCAATGCACTAGATTAATTAGACACCCACGATTCCCCACGCATACGATACGCAGTGGGGAATTTTTACATGTATCATTGAGGAGGAAATACAATGAAATTACGTTCACCAATGCCTGACTTAACAGGCGCAACTGCTTGGCTCAATGGAAAAGTTGCTAAAAAACAATTGATTGGCGACAAGCCAACACTTATTCATTTCTGGTCTGTAAGCTGTGGACTATGTAAAGAGGCAATGCCAGAAGTAAATGCTTTCCGTGATCAATATAAAGATGAATTGAATGTACTAGCAGTCCATATGCCACGTTCAGAGAAAGATATGGACCTGGAAGATATCAAGAGGAATGCTGCAGAACACGATATCACACAACCAATTTTTGTCGATAGTGACATGAAATTAACCGATGCTTTTGATAATCAATATGTACCTGCATACTAC
>NZ_JBFUJC010000488.1:0-1640 GCF_056401595.1 Paenisporosarcina sp. P4_E4_2
GTTCGTAATGACGACCTTTGACCAAATAAAATAATTGTTCCGCTATATTGGTTGCATGATCGGCTGATCGTTCCAAATAACGGCATACAAATGACAGTTGCGTAACTTGACTTAACATTTGCGGATTTTCAGCGCCGACTTTTAATAATTGTTGAATGGTTTGACCATACAAATTATCCACTTGATCATCAAGCTCAGCAATCTTACGTGCATCTTCAATATTTTCTTCGATAAATGCTTTCATTACTTCCGTTAGCATTGTAATGGTTTTAGACCGCATTTCTTCGATATTCTTGATTGGTGAAACGAAATCGGCTTTACCAATACGGATATTTTCTTTTGCAATATTGACAGCATAATCTCCAACTCGTTCCATATCATGGGCAGCTTTCAATAATACTATCAATCGACGCAGATCCGTAGCAACCGGTTGCTGTTTTGCCAACAATAAAATGACACGGTCATTAATTTCTTCTTCCAAACGATTAATATGTTTGTCATTTTCAATGATTGATAGGGCCACATCGACATCGTGGCTTAATAATGCATCAATTGATTTATTTAACGTAGAAATGGCTAAATTGCTAAGCATTAAAAATTGCTCTTGAACACCTCTTAGCTCGTGTTCGAATTTTTCTCTTACTACCATTCAAATTCCTCCTTCTGGATCATCCAAAGCGTCCTGAAATGTAATCTTCTGTACGTTTGTCAGAAGGTGTAGAAAAAATTGTGTCAGTCTTATCAAACTCGATGACTTCTCCATTCAGGAAGAAGGCAGTTTGATCTGAAATCCGTGCAGCTTGTTGCATATTGTGCGTGACAATGATGATGGAATAGTTTTTTTTCAATTCCTGTACAAGTTCTTCCACTTTAAGCGTAGATATCGGATCAAGAGCAGAAGTTGGCTCATCCATTAAAATCACATCTGGTTCAATTGCAAGAGCACGTGCAATACAAATACGCTGTTGTTGTCCACCCGAAAGACCGTATGCATTTTCGTTCAATCGGTCTTTCACTTCATCCCAGATAGCCGCTCCGCGAAGACTTTGCTCGACGATTTCATCCAGGGTTTTTTTGTTTTTAATACCATGTATACGCGGACCATAGGCAATATTGTCATAAATTGATTTTGGGAATGGATTTGGTTTTTGAAAAACCATTCCCACTTTTGTTCGCAACTCTTCGACCCCGTAATCGGCATCGAAAATATTTCGATCCCTGTAAATGATTTCACCAGAAGTCTTTACCGAAGGTACTAATTCAACCATACGGTTCAATGTCTTGATATATGTCGATTTCCCACAACCTGAAGGTCCGATAATTGCAGTCACTTCATTTTCTTTGATTGCTAAATCGATGTTCTTCAATGCGTGGTGCTCGCCATACCATAAATTTAATTGACGCGTATCATATACAATGTTTCTATCTATCGTTTCTGGTTTAGTGCTTGTTGAACTTGTTGTATTTTGTTTGTTTACATTCAGTTGAACCATTTTGAAACCCTCCCGTGCCGAATCGGCTTAATAACGTTTTTGGAATTTATTTCGAATGAACACAGCAATTGAATTCATCAGTAACAAGAAAATCATTAAGACGATTATTCCTGYTGAAGCTACATGTTGAAATGCTTCCTGTGGACG
>NZ_JBFUJC010000489.1:0-1620 GCF_056401595.1 Paenisporosarcina sp. P4_E4_2
CTACTCATACCATGAGATTCAAGCGCCTTATAGAAGCCCATGTTACTCATAACTGTAGAAACAACTGTATCGTGCTTCAAACGGCCTTCACTATGCAAGTGCTTCGCACAAATGTACATAATTTGATCGCCATCTACGATTTGACCTTTTTCATCCACTGCAATCAGACGATCGCCGTCTCCATCAAACGCAAGCCCTACATGAGCTCCTTTGTCAACGACAAACTTAGCCAATACTTCAGGGTGAGTAGATCCGACACCTTCGTTAATGTTCAAACCGTTCGGTGATGCACCCATCGTGGAAAGATCCGCATCCAGGTCAGCAAAAACATGAGTTGCTAAAGAAGAAGTAGAGCCATGTGCGCAGTCCAAAGCAACATGGATGCCAACAAAATCTTCATCCAACGTTTGCTTTAAGTAACTGATGTATTTTTGTCCACCTTCAAAGTAGTCCGTAACAGATCCTAAATTGCCGCCAACCGGGCGTGGCAATTCATCCACTTCTGTATCAATAAGCGCTTCGATTTCCGCTTCTTGTTCATCAGAAAGTTTGAAGCCATCAGAACCAAAGAATTTGATTCCATTATCTGCAACCGGGTTATGTGAAGCTGAAATCATGACGCCCGCTTCAGCACTCATCACACGCGTTAAGTAAGAAACACCTGGCGTACTGATGACGCCTAAACGCATAACTTCTGCACCTACAGATAAAAGACCAGCAACCAGTGCACCTTCCAGCATATGACCGGAGATACGTGTATCACGTCCAATCAAAACTTTCGGACGACTTGTAGCTTCTTTTGTTAAAACGTATCCACCGATACGACCTAATTTAAATGCTAATTCTGGTGTAAGCTCGCTATTCGCAACGCCTCGTACCCCATCAGTTCCAAAATATTTACCCATTTATCTATTCTCTCCTTCAAATCCAAACTTAAGCTCGCACGACATCCACTGTGACAGAAGGTGAAGACACCGTCCAAGTCACGTTTTCAGGACCTTCAACGGTGACAACCAAAAGATTTTCACCGTTTTCAGCTGTGCTTGCATCTACATATACTTGAAAATCCTTCGCACTCAAGGTGTCAATATATGGACTTTCTCCTCGTACAGTCAAGAGGACTTGACCACTTTCAGGTTGGCTGAATGCGTAATGATCCTTTTCATTCAACCCTTTGACTTCTACATTAACATCCGCGAATTCACGGGATTTTGTTTTAACTTCGTTATCTTCTTCAGCTGGCACTTGGCCGGACTCTTCCACCGACTCTTCTTTAGGTGCTGGTGTCACATCAACAAGTACTTCCAGTTGAGATTCAGAAAGTCTCGACACACCTTTAGGTACCGGTAATTTCAATGCGAGTTCTTTTGATTCTTCAAGCTTACTCACATCTACGTCCACCTTGATTGACTCCAATGCATCGACAACCGCTCGGTTTCCGTACACACGTACATACTCAAATGATGGCGTTAAATCATTAATTATTACGCCTTCTTTAGGTGGCCCGATTTGCCTTAAAGCAATGGGTACCTCTTTGCTATATTCTTCAATGTTAACCGTGACGTCCACTTGAGCAGGTTCAATGGTCACATTCAATTTGGATAAATCCTTATCCAATAC
>NZ_JBFUJC010000490.1:0-1618 GCF_056401595.1 Paenisporosarcina sp. P4_E4_2
GGGTACGACTGCGCGCATTTCAGATGAATTCGTCCTGTCGACTAGCCGTAACAAAATCGAGACCGAAGCACTTCAACTGCAACATACGCTGGCACCTGGACTGGTTCCTGAAATTTATCTGTTGGATGAAACGATGAGCTGTTGCGTCATGGAGGACTTGTCGCATCTGACAATCATGCGCACTGCGCTGACAAATTTCGAGACGTTCCCTCATTTCGCGGAACATATCACCGACTTCCTCGTGAACACATTGCTGCGCACAAGTGACGTTGTCCTGAACCATAAAGATAAGAAAGAACTGGTCGCAAAATTCACGAACCCAGAGCTTTGTGAAATTTCGGAAGACCTCGTGTTCACGGAGCCATTCCACAACAACTTTAACCGCAACGAAGTGACACCGGGGAATGAACAATTTGTCCAGACGCACCTTTACGAAAACGAAGTGCTTCACTTGGAAGTAGCGAAATTGAAGTTCCAGTTTATGAACAACAGTCAATCACTCATTCATGGCGACCTACATACGGGCTCGATTTTCATCAATCAAAATGACACGAAAGTCATCGATCCCGAGTTCGCATTCTTCGGACCTATGGGCTACGATATCGGTAACGTCATGGCCAACCTGATTTTTGCATTCGCTCGCGGTGATGCATACCAAAACAAAGAATTCACGGTATGGGTAGAAAATACATTATTCGACGTAATGGACTTATTCGACACGAAATTCCGCATTGCTTGGGACGACCACGCAACGGAACTCGTTGCTAAAAACGTAGATTTCAAAGAACATTACTTACAAAACATCCTGAAAGACACAGCTGGCATGGCRGGTCTTGAACTAGCACGCCGCATCGTGGGCTTAGCGAAAGTGAAAGACATCACCACCATCGAACCGATCGAAAACCGTCTGAAAGCAGAAAGACTCTGCTTGCGTGTCGCAGTGGAACTAATCCTTAACCCGTCAGAATTCCAAACAGGCGGACAATACTTAACAGCGCTACAAAACGCACTACAGGAGGAAAACAAATGACTGAAGCACTGAACCCGATAGAATGGAAAAACGATGCACTTGTCTTGCTTGACCAAACCAAGCTTCCTAACGACATTGTCTACGAAGAATTCACAACTGTCGAAAGCGTCTGGGATGCCATCGTCACGATGAAAGTTCGCGGTGCCCCAGCGATTGGCGTTGCCGCAGCATACGGCGTTTACTTGGCTGTTCGCAATTCCGAAACCGATTTGGTGAAAGTAGTACAGAAAAGCGCAGAGTATTTGGCTACGTCCAGACCGACTGCAGTCAACTTGTTCTGGGCTCTTGACCGCATGACAGCAGTCAAAGCGCCGGACGCTACTTACAAAGAAGCTTTATTAGCGGAAGCAATAGCCATTCATAAAGAAGATGAAGAAATCAACCGCACCATCGGCGAAAACCTATTAACGTTACTAACTGACGGCATAGGCATCCTGACACATTGTAACGCGGGTGCTCTAGCAACTTCGAAATACGGAACAGCCACTGCACCCATGTATCTGGCAAAAGAAAAAGGCTGGGATTTCAAAGTGTACGCTGACGAAACACGCCCTCGTCTACAAGGATCTACATTGACGGCACTGGAAC
>NZ_JBFUJC010000491.1:0-1600 GCF_056401595.1 Paenisporosarcina sp. P4_E4_2
TTCCATGATTTCACGTGACCAATGAGCTGACATTTTTTTGGTGTATTCATCCAACTCGTTTTTTTCGAGTTGCTGTTCCGTGAAAAACGTTTTTAAGTCAATGCGTCGATCATCAAAAATCCATACACCTGGGTCTAAAGTTATTTTAAATTTCACATTCCCTTTAATAGGTATTATCGTTTCCATTCTATTGGTGCCTCCTTGCAAGCTGCGTTTCTTCTACTAGTATAACGCTTAGCCTATAGGTAAAAAAGAATTAAGTTCGGAAAGATTCACTGTGGAAGCGATACTTGCATTTTTGTCACTAGAAAGATACACTTTATTAAGACTATATTAGGTGATGGGGGCGTCCTCATGGATACTAAATCTCAGCAATCGTACCAGCAGAAAGCTATGGATTTATTAAAAGCTGATGCAGAAAAAATAGCAAAATTAATTAAGGTTCAAATGGACCATTTGACGATGCCGCAATGCCCACTTTACGAAGAAGTCTTGGATACCCAAATGTATGGTTTATCTAAAGAAATTGATTTCGCTGTAAAATTAGGGCTTATTGAGCGTGAAGAAGGAAAGTTGCTTCTTTCGACACTTGAAAAAGAATTATCTGTATTGCACGATGCTTATACAGAGAAATAGGTAAAAAACTCAAACTCAACATGTGTTTGAGTTTTTTTGCTAGAAAAAAAGAAAAAGAGGTTTCAAAATGATCCCATACATCAAGCGATATGCCAAAAACTTCGATTATTCATTATTTATTACATATATGTTTTTATGTCTTTTCGGTCTCGTAATGATATATAGCGCGAGCATGGTTTGGTCCGTCAATCGATACGGTTTCGAGCCGGACCACTTTTACAAAAAACAAATACTAAACTTAGTTTTATCGGTCCCAGCATTTTTAGTAGGGGCTTTATTTCCATACAAGCATTACCGCAAGAAGCCGATGATGATTGCCATGCTGGTTGTAATGTTCACCTTATTGGTGGCGGTTCATTTTGTCGGCTATGCTGCCGGTGGTTCTAAGAGCTGGATTGATCTTGGATTTGGGAACATTCAGCCTTCCGAGTTTGCAAAAATAATTATGGTGCTATATTTTGCCGGTGTATTTGCAAATAAAGCGAGAAAAGGTCCCATAGATAGTTTTAACCAATCKATTGCCCCGCCAGTGACAGTACTTGTTATGGCCGTTGCCTTGGTATTGAGTGAAGTAGATATGGGTTCAGCTATGATTATCTTTTTTACGGCAATTTCTGTCATGGCCGCAAGTGGTATTCGAATCCGGACATTTGTGAAAATTAGTGGCATAATCGTTGGCGCACTTGCTTTGATTACACCAGTTTTGTATTTAGCCCGTGATAAGTTTATTACTGAACGTCGACTTGGACGTATTGAGGCTTTCCTGAATCCTTTTGAATATGAACAAGGCTTTGGATACCAAGTAGTAAATGGTTATTTGGCCATCGGTGCAGGGGGGCTGAAAGGACTCGGACTTGGACAGTCGGTACAGAAACTGGGCTATTTACCGGAGCCCCAGACAGACTTCATCATGGCCATCATTGCAGAGGAACTTGGATTAGTTGGCGTGTTAATTGTTATCGGT
>NZ_JBFUJC010000492.1:0-1597 GCF_056401595.1 Paenisporosarcina sp. P4_E4_2
CACATACTCCTGCACTAGCAGGCCTATTACCACTTGAAAGTTTACGCTTTATAACAAAACATAGCGAGAACCGAATAATTATGTCTAATGACGAAGATGTATTTCAAGAAATTGCCAATACCTTAGGCATTTTACCGGAACCCTTTAGTAATAATACAAAGGCATTATTGCTTTTAGAAGGACAAGGTGATGTAGTTTTCATTAGACATATTTGCGAAAAACTTAAAGAGGGTGGAGTAATTTCTTCAACCCTTCAAGAGAAAGGGTTTGCTTTAATCCCCACTGGAGGATGTGGCAATTTGAAAGCGTGGACAACTTTAAAATTGGCAGAGCAATTTAACTTACCTTGGTGCGTATTACTAGACTCTGACCAACCGACTCCAGAAGCGCAACAAAACATTCAAACTCAGTTGCAGTTAAACGCACAAGGCATTAAAGCTTACTTAACAAGAAAAAGAGAACCGGAAAATTACTTACATATAGATTGTTTCGATAGTCCGATTTCTTTTAGCGAACATGATGATGTGAAAAAATTAGTAAATGCTGCTTTTCCTCATGTTAGTAGAACAAAAGTTTTAGAACACTTTTGGCATAAGATGACTTTCGAGCAAATCCGGGAAATGGAACATTACACTGCTGAAGACGAATCAACGCATTATGAGTTCACAGAAATGATATTAGATTTCCTTTCGCTTGTTGTACAACCTGAATTAGTTTAACTTTTCAAATAATATGAAAGAGGTCATCTCATGTACATAGAGATGACCTCTACCTAATTCTAGTTAACTTGTCTGCCAGTTACTTAAATTCGAATGATTTTAAATCACTGTACTTAACAATCATTCGATTTATCAGTTTAGCTGAAAAAAAGAAAAATTATTTATTTACCATCTGACTAAACTTTCTAATATTTCAGTGAAGGTATTGCTCCCAATGTGTGAGTGGACACATAACAAAATCGAAGTAATTAAAAAGTTACAAATCAACGTCAGAAAATATATCCACTCTAACTTCTCTTTTATCATTTTCATTAAAAGTTAGATATTCATATTCATCATCATCGTTAGGTTCCTCTAAATAATCAGTTCTACTAATATAAAAATTACGGGTTTCTTCGTTAGCTTTAGATATTTCTTCTATATATTCCTCTTTTTCAAAGTGATTGATAATATTCCTATTTTCTAATTCACTAATTAGACTTTCAATTGACTTAAACCAATCCTCAATAGCGCCTTCCAGATTATCTGCTTCTTCAATATTTCCCATTAAATATTCGAAATGTTCAAAACAAATTTTTACAGATTTTATATACCAAATCAGAGGATAATATATAATTTTTTCGCTTTCTTCGAATTTTTTTATACAATCAGGACACCAAGAAAAGGATTCTTTTAATAAATTTCTTAATGGAATAAAATCTTTAGTTATATAAAGTAAGGTTAGATAAATCCGTTCTTGAGGTTAGTAATTCCATTATCCTAACGAATTCAGTTGAGTTATCCATATATCCATTTATTGTTTTAGCACCTTCATAAAAACGATTTCCTCCATGTATTGCACTTCTTACCAAATAATTTTTATTCATTTCAGTAAATAC
>NZ_JBFUJC010000493.1:0-1588 GCF_056401595.1 Paenisporosarcina sp. P4_E4_2
GATTAGTATTAAACCATAAAAGATTTCAGGTATACTTTTTAAGGTATAATCTGGAAGGACATTTAATCCGCCGATTGACTTTATAACACCCTCACTTACACTAACTATCTTAGTGATGTACTTGTCTGTATTATTTAAAAAAGCTGCTACATAAGACATTTCCCAATCAGCGAATTCCTCCAACACTACAATTAAAATCTCTTTTTTCTCAGTTTGGTTCATTCTTAATCCCTCCAAATTAAATTATAAAAATTCTATTTGATACTGTCTTTAGTATATATTGTAATAGTGACAAATGATGACACAATTAGCAAAAGGGTGAAAATTTTGAGTAAGGCAATTAGATTAAATGAATTAAGGTTGTATATTAATCGAGTCAAAAAGTTTAAGGTAGATGATTTAGCAAAAGAATTTAATGTTTCAAGAAGAACGATTCTTAGGGATTTAGAAGAACTAAGTATTTTAGGGGTTCCATTAATTTCAGAGGTAGGAGCTAATGGAGGATATCAAGTTTTGGAAGAAAAAAATCTACTTGCTGTCTCTTTTACAAAAGAGGAAACTTTCTCTATCTTTTTTGCTCTTTTATCTTTAAAACATTTTATTAGCCTACCTTTTGAATCGGAATATAATTCAATCATCAAAAAATTCTATCTGAACTTAAACGGAAAGATGAAAGATGAAATTGATTTAATCAAAAATAAGATTGATTTCAAAATAGATAATCAGAGTAAAGAAAGTCCCCTATTAAAAGAGCTATTTATTGCGGCAATAGGAAATGAGCCGCTTTGGATTTCATACTTAGGGGTTAAAAGAGAAATTCAACCAGTTGGATTATTTTCTCAGTATGGAAGATGGTATTGTCCTTCGTATTGTTATCTTAGGAAGGAATTTAGACTTTTTCGTTGCGATCGGATATCAGAGATCGGATTAAGTGCAAGAAATGACAAGATGAATCTAAAAGAAACCAACTTAAATGATATTATTAACATTTTCACAACAAAAAAAGAGTATGAGCTTATTGTGGAATTAACACCAGAAGGAGTAGAAAAATTTAAATCTAATGTTTCGCTATATTATCAAATATCAATAGACAGTAAAGGTTATGGAGTCATTAAGGGTTCAATAAGTGAAGCAGAAATCGACTTTTTGGCTGATTATTTCATACAAATGGGAAAGCATGCAAAAGTAGTTGAACCCATAGAGTTAAGAGCTGAAATAAAAAAGAAAATTTTAGTATTGAGTGATTTATACCGTGATTTGGTATAGGAAACAATAATAAAGTCATTCATCTATAATCATTTTGTTGAACTTATTCAACTAACAGGTGCTTTAGTTAAAGATCATCGGGCGCATTGAGAGGGAAGGAGCATTTATTGAAGGAAAGTACGAGACAGATGTATTTATGAGTATTTTAGATAGAGAATACATCACTTTAAAAGAGAAATTTGTACATATGAATTGAAATCATGGAGCTCCTAAGACAGCTCTTTATTCTTCTTCAACAAACGATGCAGGTTAGTTGAAGAAGAATAAATATTTTCCGAGGGGGCTTGATGATAATGAATAAGGTGAAAAAGAGGTATATCAT
>NZ_JBFUJC010000494.1:0-1581 GCF_056401595.1 Paenisporosarcina sp. P4_E4_2
CGATGGAAGTAGCGGGCAAGAAAATTGAAATTATTTATGAAGATACGGAAACAAAACCAGAAGTAGCGGTTCAAAAAGCTACGAAATTACTGGAAGAAGATGAAGTGGACTTCATCGTTGGTTCATCAAGTTCAGGTGATACATTGGCGGTACTGCCTCTTGCTGAAGAATACGAAAAAATCATGATTGTAGAACCAGCTGTAGCGGATAGTATTACGGGTGCAGAATTCAATCCGTACATCTTCCGTACGGGCCGCAACTCATCTCAAGATGCTGTGGCAGGTGCTGCGGCAATCGCGAAACCAGGCGTAAAAATTGCTACATTCGCTCCTGACTATTCCTTTGGTCTGGACGGCGTTGCAGCATTTAAAAAAGCTGCAGAAGAATTAGGTGCTGAAATTGTGTTAGAAGAGTATGCAGATCCTGCAGCTACTGATTTCACTTCCAATCTCCAAAAAGTGATTGAAGCAAAACCAGATTACTTGTTTGTAGTTTGGGCAGGAGCAAACTCACCTTGGAATCAAATTGCCGATTTAAAACTTCAGGAAAAAGGCATCAAAATTTCAACGGGTGCACCTGATATCCCAGCGTTGTCCATTATGGAGCCATTGGTAGGCATGGAAGGGTTCTCTGTTTACTATCACACATTACCAAAAAATGATGTGAATGATTGGTTAGTAGAGAAACATAAAGAACGCTTTAACGGGGAAGTTCCTGACCTATTCACCCCAGGTGGTATGTCAGCGGCGATTGCAATAGTCGAAGCGTTGAAAAAATCAGAAGGCAATGTGGATAGTAAAGAGCTAATCGACCTTATGGAAGGTATGTCGTTCGAAACGCCTAAAGGCAAGATGACGTTCCGTGATGAAGATCACCAGGCGTTACAAGCATTGTACTCTATCAAACTTGAAAAACAAGATGGCGTACCGTATCCAGTGCCGGTGTTAATTCGTGAATTGTCACCAGAGGAAACGGAACCACCAATTCAAAACAAATAACACGTGGAGACGGCCTGTTTTAACAGGTCTGTCTCTCTCCACGTTCAGGATTCATTCCTGCATGTGGAGAGAGACAGAAGAAAGGATGAACATCGATGACAACGATTTTAAGAACCGAAAACTTGACCATCCGTTTTGGTGGACATACAGCCGTGGATCACGTCAATTTTGAAATGCCTGAAAAACATTTCAAATCCATCATCGGACCGAATGGAGCGGGAAAAACCACTTTTTTCAATTTGATTAGTGGTGAATTAAAGCCAACCGAAGGGAAAGTATATTTCAAAAATGAAGACATGTCCCGATTTTCTTCTGTTGACCGCACACGAAAAGGGTTAGGTCGATCTTTTCAAATCACGAATGTATTTCCCAACCTGACTGTTCTCGAAAACGTACGCCTGGCGGTGCAATCAAAAGAAAAAATTCGCTATCAAATGTTACGCCATATCAAGGCGTACCCTTCTCTTATTGAAAAAGCAGAACAATTGCTCGAAGTCGTCTTGCTGTTGAACAAGAAACAAGCGATAGCCAGTCAATTGTCCCATGGTGAAAAACGCAAACTAGAAATTGCAATGCTGCTAGC
>NZ_JBFUJC010000495.1:0-1581 GCF_056401595.1 Paenisporosarcina sp. P4_E4_2
GTTCACCATCCCATAGAGCAGCTGTTTCCGCCCTTACTCCATCCCAGCGATCATCGAGACCAATTTCAATTATTTCAGGTAACCCAAGCTTATTACTAGATTTTTGCTTCTTCGCTTCTTCCTTTAAAACTTCAATCGTAAATTTAAATTCGGATATAAAGCCTGTCTGTGCGCAATGAATTTGAACAGTTATGTTACGTTTACCTAAACGCTTTGTAAAATCATTCGTAAAGGATAATGAAAACACTCCTGGTTTCATGTCGCGAACATAATGTGTTGACAAACGTTCCTCATCGACTGTCAACGTTAATAATCCTGGATTCAATATACGTTCAAAATAGTTAATTGGAGCATCTGTAGTAAATGATAATTTAAAATTCGCCTGCTGCTTTACCGTTTTTGTAAAGACTCCTTCAACAATTTTTACACGAGGTATAAAGAAGGTTGGCTCTTCCTTAAGGTCAGGTACATTTGGAGTACCCCCTCCACCTCCTTTACCACCCGTAGTACCTCCCGTTGAACCACCATTTCCACCAGTGACTAGTCCACCTTCCTCATCAACCTTGGAACGAACATTTCCAAATATTAATTTACCATCCATTAAGCCTTTAATAATCGAAGGATTATTTAATGCCCATTTGTCCATCAGTTCTTTTAATTCATCTGAATCGGAAGAAAGGGAGTTTTTTAGTGATTGTTCAATACGTTCTTCTTTAAACTTTTTAATCTTCTCAGAGTTTTCAAGATAAGCCTTTAAGTTTTTAATGATCTCCTTCTTTGGTGCCTTATCTAATATTCGTTCACGGTCAGTCATAAACAGATCCTTTTTAAAGGCTGGAGATATATTAGGAAACTCTAAAACAATTAGCAAAGAGTTTTTAATACTTGATAATCCGATACTACTCAATATTCTGCCATCTAATCCACCTTGAACTTGTTGTCCTAATGTGAAAATAATTGGTTTTTCTCCAATAATAGAATTTTCATCCTWTTTATTACTATCACGCTTATTGAACCCAAAAACTGTCACATTAACACGTTGTATCACAGGCGTTTGCTTACCCACTTTACTGGTAAATTGATTTTCTACAACAATATCAAAGTATGAGGTATCTGGAAAGCCTTCAGCAATTAGTTTATTATTACCTTTAGCATGTTGATCATCACTAAGAACCTTATTCATACCTCGGAAAATTGTATCGTTGTTAAATTTGTTCTTTCTACAGTCAATTAAATTAAAAGGTAAACCTGTATCGAACAAACGTTTTCCCATTTCGTACTTAAAGTGAGATACTAATGGACCTTTATTTTTCAGTTGATAATTGAACATCTTTATAAATGTTCCACTTTCAACAGGTTTTGTATATGGTATACCAGCTGTACAGGAATTATCATATTTTAAGTACTCTTTAGCTTCATTACCTTTTAAAACCATAGGTAATAAATTTAATTGATCCGCTTTAAAACGTGGTACTTTATCATTCGGTGCGAAGAATGTAAAAACGGGTGAACTCTCATTAGGACGTAATTCTTGGCGAATCATTGTCCAACCCCAATATGGAAGTGAATCGTCATTAGGGG
>NZ_JBFUJC010000496.1:0-1580 GCF_056401595.1 Paenisporosarcina sp. P4_E4_2
CTCATGGGGTGGGGGTGCTGGTCTTGATGAGTGGTATCGCGACGTCGTTAAAAACTGGCGCGCTGCACAAATATTTCCTGGATTCGCAGCTGGAAATACAACGATATATAACCCAGGGGGACCAGGATCAGTAGCATCTCCGGGTAACTATCCGGAATCATTTGCAACTGGTGCGACCGACATTGACAATAAAGTGGGAGCTTTTTCCTTACGCGGTCCATCACCGTATTCGGAAATTAAACCAGATGTCTCTGCACCAGGAGCGAACATCCGTTCAGCAGTCCCGGGGAGTGGTTATGAAGGCGGTTGGAATGGAACATCGATGGCTAGTCCTGCAGTTTCGGCGATAGCGGCAATGCTCCGCCAAGTGAACGCGAACGTAACAGTCGATGAAATGGAACAGATTCTTTTAAATACGGCAGTCCCGTTGACGGATATTGAATATCCACAGACTCCGAACGATGGGTATGGATATGGACTTGTCGACGCTTATATGTCTGTTTCTGCAATCATTAATGGTCTTGGAAAGCTTGAAGGCCAAGTGGCGAAAAAAGGGGAGGATAATGAAGCCCCAACATTCACTCATACTGCGCCGATAGCTACATATGTAGGAATGGATCTCGATTTGAAAATCAAAGTGAGTGACAACATTAGCTTAGCATCCGTCGTACTGAACTACCAAGGTGCAAACGGAGAATGGAAAGCAGTGAATGCCTCTCAGAAGTCTGGAGATTATAAGTCCGGAGAATATGTAGCAACGATTCCAAGTGAGGAAATCGCTGGTGATTCGATTGTTTACAAATGGACAATCAATGACTTCGGGAATAACGAAGTAGTAAGTGAAAATCACACAATCGAAGTGAAACCAGCTATTACAGTTGGCTATTTCGAAGATTTTGAGAAGACACCAATCGGTTGGACTTCATTTGGGTTAATGGATACTTGGGAGTGGGGTGTACCGACATCCGGCCCTGGTAAAGCTGCATCTGGTGAAAAAGTGTACGCCACAAATCTTGAAGGTCCGTATGGGAATAATATGAACGCAACACTCCTTATGCCTCCAATGGATTTGCCTGAAGGAAATGCCTACTTGCAATTCAAACAATGGCATGAATTCGAGCAATCATCAGCAGGGGCAGCTTATGATTACGGACATATTTTCATATCCACTGATATGAAGGAATGGACACAACTACTCAAGATTCAAGGTCGATCAAGTGCTTGGTCTGAGACGGAAGTCGATTTGTCAGCGTATAGCGGTCAGCGCGTCTATATCGGGTTCAATGGATTTTCAGATGGAAATGTTGAAGAGGATGGCTGGTATATCGATGATGTCTCTTTAGTTGATACATCACATACTGAAAAAGTATCAGAAGGGATTAAACAAGGTGACAAAGGGAGTAAATTGAATACCGAAAAAAGTGGTCTTGATGGTGTCAAAAAGCCAAACAATAATAATTCCGACGTGATTATAGAGAAAGGGAAAGATTTATTCGAAGAAGCGATTGACCCAACAAAAATAAAACCCGCATTGCCTGAAAAAGAAACAACACTAGGCGAAGGGAATCTCAACCCGATGG
>NZ_JBFUJC010000497.1:0-1573 GCF_056401595.1 Paenisporosarcina sp. P4_E4_2
AAAATGATAGGGGCAACCTTGTGAGCGGGATGATTCTGTCATCTCGCTCATTTTTTTATATAATGGTGGTCGTTTTTGTTTGATAAAGTTCGGCGACAATTCCTCGTTCATAATTCCTTGATGAAAGATTGGAGTCAATGCCGGCGACACCGGTGGAATGAGCCACGTCCAATCCCCTTTTACTTCTCTTTGTTGCTTTTCTTCTTTATCACGAAACGTTTGAAATTGCTGTGCCGCTGTATAATGGTCGACAATCTGGACTCCAGCCTTTTTATACGATGCATACACTGCATGTTGAAGTTCCACTAGGGCTCTGTCCCTCCAGAACGTTGTCGTACTTGATGTATCAAGCTCCAACTGTTCTGCGACATCTCTCAATCGATTGTAACGATAAGAATCTACTAAATTTCTTGCTGCGATTTCTGTCTCCATATACCATCCGTTAAAAGGAGCGGGATAACGTAATCCGCCAATTTCCAAATATCGATCCGAAATGATTGGCACCGCATACCATTTCAGATTAAGTGGTCCCCAGTTTTGATGAACAGGATGATTGATTTCCACTTCAAGAATTTCTTCTTTATTTAATGGTACCATTATTGGATTCCCTTCATCCCATTGGAAAATCACGGGCAATAAATCGTACGGACTGCCCTCACCTTCCCAACCAAGATTTTGGGCTATTTTTGTTATCTCAATCGAAGCTGGATCACCTACAACATCACCTGATTCCAATTTGTACCCTGCATAGCGGATCAACTGATGACTCCACAATTGCACTTTTTGCGGTTCATTTTGTTTAAGTGGCGGAAAAATGGTAATCGTAGACCGAATTTTCCCTGTATTTGTAGCGTGTTGAATATGTTTATGCAGATATCCGGCTACTTCATCAGACGACTCCACATCTCTTGCATCTAAAATATCGAGACTTTCCCAAAACAACCGTCCAATGCATTTCGTACTATTTCGCCAAGCAAGCTTTGCACCATACGTTATTTCCTCCAGTGTATGTGTATAGGTTCCAGTCGCTCTTATTTCACTTTCTACACAACGCTGACGGTCATTTACCACTTCCATTGAAAGTCCATTCTCTTCTCCATATTGAAAAATAAATTTAGCTGCCTCTTCAAGCATTGAATGGTTCATGTTTTTCATCCTTTATGTTTCTTTATCCTTATAGTGTAGTTAATATTTCTATTCTACACAAAGGATTATCGGTACACATTACCTTGTTTTTAAGGAATGTGACTTAAAAGTGGCGAATCCCTATAAAAATCATCTACAATAAGAAAGGAAATTACTTAGGAGGAACTGATAAATGTCTTTATTAAACGAAATTCTTTCTTTTAACCAAAAATTCGTAGCTGAAAAACAATACGAAGAATTCATTACAACAAAATTTCCGGACAAAAAAATAGTTATCTTAACATGTATGGATGCCCGGTTATTTGAATTATTACCGAAGGCAATGAACTTTAAAAACGGTGATGTGAAAATTGTAAAAAGCGCCGGCGCTGTAATTAACCATCCATTCGGTGGCATCATGCGTAGTTTACTTGTAGCTGTATATGAA
>NZ_JBFUJC010000498.1:0-1570 GCF_056401595.1 Paenisporosarcina sp. P4_E4_2
CCTCCTTCATTTATCTTTGGATATACAGCGATTAGCGCTTTAAAATGAATGTTGTCTGTTGATTTTTCTGCCGGATATTTTGAAACCAATTCATGAACCAACTCGATATACTTGTTCAAAAACTCTTTGCGCYCATCTTCATTCACAAATTGAACTTGAAAATCCAACGCGGCACTTGGGACATGAACTGCATCATCTACAATGTTTAGTAATTCGACGGTATCCTTTTTGATTTGCTCAGACAAATCATACAAATGCATCAATGGACCCTGATCTCTTAATTGCTGGATAAAGTCAGTTTGAATATCTGTTTTTTCCGTGACAACGTATTGCTCGGCTACTGATTCATAAAGTACCTCAACCAAGTTCCGTATGTTGCGTGTTCCCACTTTCCATATTAATCCCGCATTTTCGAGCTTCTTGAAATGATAATTCATCCTTTGAGGGCTTTGGTTCATAAACTTTGCCACTTCGCTGGCAGAATGAGGGTGAGTCAAATGCTGCAAAATTTCCAATTTGAACGGATTTCGAATCATCATCAATTGTTCCGTTTCTGTAACAAGCATTTTCTTTGCTTTATTTATGTTCATGTTATTACCTCCACGTAAAAATAATTTTTTTACGTTAAATTCAGTTTATTCTTACTTTTGTTTTATGTCAACTTTCAATAATGAGTAATCAAGTAACAAGTACAGAAAAGTTCTTTCTTAAACTAACCTGCCCCTTTTGTAAAAAATTTAATGAAAAAACGCTAATACCTTCCTGGATCAACGCTCCCATAAGACATCCCGTAAAATAATGACCATTCCAAGTACTATGACACCTGGGGCATCGTTAGCCCTCCTATTTTTCAAATGTTACTCAATGAATAATGTAGATTTACATCATCTTAACTTACTTTTACTTTGGTTTAATAGGATATTAACAATCTACCTTTATAGTAAAACTTGTTATCATATTAAATTGAATGGTGGAGGTTAATCAGATGGTTAAAACTAAAATAACGAAGAAGCTACTTCCAATCTGTGTTGTATCAACTCTTGCATTAGGTGGTTTGGCTGCATCAATTACCAGTATCAACGTACAAGCTGAAGAAAAAGAGAGAAGCAATGAAAACAAGGAAATAAAAAACGTTATTTTCTTAATCGGAGATGGGATGGGGTCAACCTATACTTCAGGTTATCGTTATTTTAATGATAATCCTTCAACAACTGTTGTAGAAAGAACAGTATTTGATAAATATCTCATAGGACAACAGATGACTTATCCGGAAGATCCAACACAAAACATAACTGATTCGGCTTCCGCTGCGACAGCTATGTCTGCTGGCGTAAAAACATATAATGCAGCAATTGGGGTCGATAACGATAAATCAGAAGTGAAAACCGTTTTAGAGGCTGCCAAAGAAAATGGTAAAGCAACTGGCCTTGTCGCTACTTCTGAAATAACCCATGCAACACCAGCATCATTTGGTGCACACGATGAAAACCGTAAAAATATGAATGCAATTGCTGATGACTATTACGATGAATTAATAAATGGCAAACATAAAATTGACGTTCTCCTTGGT
>NZ_JBFUJC010000499.1:0-1564 GCF_056401595.1 Paenisporosarcina sp. P4_E4_2
CAACAAGATTGATTTTTCGTTTTTATTTTGATTGGTTTTCATCGGAAAAATCAAGTTCCTATCGTTCTTCTATTAATTGCTCTCCAGTCCATTCTTCATTTGGTTTTTCTTCGGTCAGCCTAAAATTATACTTTTTGTAAAGATATCGAGCGGTGTTGAGCGTGCTTACCGTCCATAAGAACACATGCTGATAATTTTGTGCCTTACAGAAATTAAGAGCATGCTCCATTAGTTTCTTTCCTAAGCCCATTCCTTGAAAGTTTTCATCTAAAACAAACCATCTTAGCTGTGCTACGTTTTCACTCGACTTAGTAATTGCAATCGAACCAACGATTTCACCATTCACTTCAGCAACCCATAGCTCTCCACCATCCGTATCGATCATAAATTCAGTTAAACCTTTCATGACGTAATATTCAAAGATTCGTCCGAATTTATATGTCTTGGCATATAACCTTCCATGTAGGTGGGCGACATATCCAATATCTCCGGGTTGAAATGGATGAATGGAGACAACCAGTGAGGAATCATTTTCATTTGAATAAATAGATTCGATTGATTCCATAGATTGGACTAGCTCTGACAGATGTTTCGCATAGCAATATTCCTCGAAAAACAAAAATCGCTTGAGACAACTTACAGTCCCAAGCGATTTTTTCAATTTCATTAAGAATGGATTCTACTGAAATATTAATTCTTTCAATAATCGCAATGTCTTGCTCCTGAGGTTACTCGTCGCAAAGGGAACCTTTCAAGCGCCGGCGTCGAGCTAAAGTGACGCTTTTCGCTTTTCTAATTAGCTCGGTAACCGACCATATTCACGGGATCTTTTGGTGATGAATARGGAGGGGCATAGGCCAGTTCCAAAGCTTGTAAATCGTCCATTGTGAGACCGGCAAAAATGGCAGTGGAGAGGACATCAATTCGTTTATCGATACCTTTACCACCAACTGCTTGTGCACCCAATACTTTGCGGGTTACAGAATCATAATGAACTTTCAAGAATATGTTTGCATGGTCCGGATAATAGCCAGCATTGGATTTAGATTTTTGAATAATCGTTTCAAACTTCATCGGACTATCTTTCAATGTTCGCTCATTTAATCCAGTTAATGCCACATCCAGTGAGAAGACTTTGCAAATCGTTGTACCAAGTAATCCTTTGAAAGGGATCTTTTCCCCGGTTATATGTTTCGCGACAATAAATGCCTGACGGTGAGCTGGCCATGCTAGCGGAACGCGTTTGGCGCCGCCAGTGATGAAATCTTTATTTTCTGCAGCATCTCCGATTGCATATATATAAGCATCATTCGTCTGCAAATATTCGTTTGTGACAATCCCTCGCGTTTCGCCAATCGTTAAACCAGCGTCCTCAGCCAATTTCGTATTGGGCGATACACCGATGCTCATGAGAATGAAATCGGCTTGGATCGTTTCGCCAGAATCGAGAACCAGATTAGAACCCTTTACATTGGTAATAAAATCTTCCTTATATATGCGCACACCATGGTCACTTAGCTCTTTTTCCACAAGGGCAGAGCAGTCCACGTCCATGATGTTCATC
>NZ_JBFUJC010000500.1:0-1563 GCF_056401595.1 Paenisporosarcina sp. P4_E4_2
ATGTACGATAATGGAAGTGCCATTCAAATTAAATGGGAAGCACTTGATCAGTACGGTAATGTACAAAGGACTCAAAACGGTCAAATTAACTATATAAAATGGTAATATTTAAAAAAAAATAAAAAAGGACGATAGCTACTAAGCTTCGTCCTTTTTATTTGTTTTGATTATATCAAGTATAAGAGTAATGTGAATAATAATGAATATAACTATCAATAAATAGGTATTAAATTGGTTTATGAAAAATAATCGATATTGATCCGACAAGTAATAGGTAATTAAATTAAAAAGTAGAAGAATTCCAATGTTGACTACTGTTATATAAGCATTAATCTTCTTAAATCTTTCTTTTTTCTCTTTTAAAAAGATTCGAACTAGTATTAAACCAAATAAAATCAATGAGAAATAGTGAAACTCTATTGGCATGAACCTCTCCCCCAATGCTTTGACTATCAAAATATATATGATTTTTTATGAAAATCATGTAAAATTAACCTAATAAAAAGATTTTTTAGCATAAACTGGTTGTTATATTTATACTATATATCCCTTTAATAATAAAGGACATGATTTTATTCATGTTCTATATTTTTTACTCAAAAAGCGAACATACATTCGTGTAAATGGGAGGTGGAAGTTTGAAATAAATAAAAATCGACTACTTGCAGAGTTTTTTCAAGATGATAGGAATCGAAAGCTATATCAAGAGTATCTTAGGAATCCAACAGGCATTAACCAAAAAATTTTAGATGAAAGATTTAAGGAGTTTTATTTTAGAATCCGTTCGATTGCTTATATACTAAAAAGTTTGCACTTTGAAAGTCAAAAATTAGATAGAAAAAATCGACTGTATAAGCAACGTTATCAATCAATTTTAGATAGACCAAACGAAGATAATTCTACGTTACTAGATTTAATTGAAGTACCACCTCCCAGAGAAGAAACTCATTCAAACAAGTTAGAGGATTATATAACAGATTTTAAATTGCATTCTTCGATAAAAAAATTAACCAATAAACAAAGAGAAATTTTATTTTATGTATTTGTAATGGAGTTAAAAGATGTTGAGATAGCGAAAACTTTAGCTGTCTCACAGCAGTTTGTTACTAATACGAAGAATGTAGCATTGAAGAAACTAAGGGGGGAAATGAACGATGTTAGATGAAGCGAGTATGATCCAATTAGTAGGCAACTTTGGTTTTCCGATTGTCATGACCATTTATTTATTGCATCGCTTTGAAAGAAAGATTGAATCTCTCGATAACACAATACAAAACTTAGCAAAAGTTGTTGGAAACAAAGGAGTGAATTCATAATGAATATTATTGAGGAAAAAGAAATAAGAGCAATAATAGATTTAATTCAGCCTAAAATTAAAAGGTCACTCTTTCAGACATCTCTTGAAAATAGAGAAGATTTGGAACAAGAATTAATGTTATATATACTAAAAGTAATTAACAATAAGATAAGTAGAAACGTACCAGGTTTCTTTACCACTTTTGGACAATCATTCAACATAACAGAAAACGAATCATTGTCCTTTGAACTATCTTAGTGTAACCA
>NZ_JBFUJC010000501.1:0-1561 GCF_056401595.1 Paenisporosarcina sp. P4_E4_2
TTGTATATCTGGGCAGTAAATAATAACCATTTAGTGGAAACCAGTTTAGGATACTATATCAACCCACTGATTTCTGTTTTGCTGGGCATCTTTTTCTTAAAGGAACGTTTGACGACGGCTCAAAAAATTGCCTTTGTCATTGCGACCATCGGTGTTATCATCTTAACCATTTCATATGGCCGTTTCCCATGGCTTGCTTTTTCTCTTGCCATCAGTTTTGCCATATACGGATTAATGAAAAAAACAATACCGTTAGATGCAGTTCGCGGATTGACAATAGAAACATTGTTTATTGTGCCATTTGCGTTTATTTATTACATTTATTTATTTCTATCCGACCGTGCTGTCCTTTTTCATGATTCATTCCAGACTGATGTATTGTTGATTCTTACAGGTGCTGCAACCGCTGTACCTCTCGTGCTATTCGCAAAAGGAGCGCAACAAATGCCGTTATACATGATTGGGTTTTTACAATACATTGCTCCGACTTGTATGTTGTTCCTAGGTGTTATTATTTATGGAGAAACGTTCAATCCCATTGATTTACTATCATTTTCCTTAATCTGGCTGGCGCTGATTCTCTTTACTGTCTCCAAGGTTATGGAAGCACGCACAAGAAAACTTAAATTGGCGAAATCATAAAAAGCAGACGAGAAGAATATCTCGTCTGCTTTTATTGAATTGAATGGGTTGATTTTTGTTATTGTCCAGTTGAAGGTTCTAACGAGTCCAAATTAAAGATACGTGCGTTTCACTTTTTCCCAGAAAGAATTGTTTTTCAACTTAACGGTCTTCACGATGCGGTTACTCAACTCGATATTAACTGATTGTACATGTTGAATACTTAGCGATTCATTGTCCATACCCATTGTCGGGAAGTCATTTCCGTCTTGCTGCAGGCGTAATGTTAATTGACGCTGACCGCTTAAAATGAATGAAGAGCCAAGAGTGCGGTATTTGTTGCTGTTCACAGATGCCAGTTCAGATACTTGGAAACAAGGGAGGAGAGGATCCACCACTGCACCATTGACCGACTTATTGTAAGCCGTGCTACCAGTTGGGGTAGCGATGATCATGCCATCTCCCCGGAATGTTTCAAAATGCAATCCATCAATTTCTACATCAAGAACAAATGTCTTAATAATATTTGAACGGATACTAAATTCATTCAAGCAATAAAAAGGTGGATTGTCATCCACTATAACTTGTAAAATAGGATAACGACGTACTTCAATTTCCGCATGTTGAACAGCCTGAATCACTGTATCCATGTCATTGAAATGAAAATCACAATACATACCCAGCGAACCAGTGGTAGAAATTCCGGCATACAAACAATCTTGACGAAAACCGGTTTTGCGAACGGCTTGAAGGAAAGATCCATCTCCGCCCAAGCTTACGATAATGTTTGCATTTTTCGCATCATCTACCGTAGTGAATCCATGTTGTGCAATCATTTCCGTAAGAATTGATTTTTGTTGCAAGGAGCTTTCATCGTGTTTCGAATAAATAAAAATGTGTGTACGCTCGGACAATATTGTCACGACCTTTCCGTTAATAC
>NZ_JBFUJC010000502.1:0-1547 GCF_056401595.1 Paenisporosarcina sp. P4_E4_2
GATGCGAGGGAGCCCAGTGCATTTGCAGGTGGCGATTTCGAAGGTGTGGCGGAAAAATTGGATCACATCCAAAAGATGGGCTTTACGATGGTGTCTTTAGGACCCGTCTTTTCAACAGAGACATATGACGGGAAACGTGTCATGGATTACGGGCAACTAGAACGTCATTTTGGGACATCCGAAGAGCTTACAGCTTTGATCAAAAAAGCGCATAAAAACAACATGAGCGTCATGATTGATTTCCCGCTTCAAAATGTAAGTGCGAAGCACGTTTGGGCAAAAGATAAGGACAAGGCTTCCTGGGTACAATCCAATGAAGATGGAACGATCTCATGGGATTTAACAAATGAAGATGCACAAAAAGCGATTGAACAGGCAGCGCTTGATTTTGTAAAAAAATATAAAGTAGATGCCGTGCGATTGACTGAAATTGAAGGAATCGATTCTGCGTTTTTAAATTCATTGATCGAGAGCCTTAAAAAAGACAATGAACATTTATCTGTGCTCAGTTCCGAATCTAGTGAAGCTAAATTCGATGCCACAGTAGTAAGTGGACAAGAAGATATGTATCGAAACATTTTCAAAAATGTAGATTTAGATTCAAAGGCATTGGAAGAAATATCGACTGAAAATCCAGTCATCCATCAAATTGATACGATCAATTCAAAACGATTCACCGCCAATGCGGCCGAAGAAAATATGTTTCCGCCTACACGTTGGAAAATGGCAATGGCTACTTTATTGTCAATGCCCGGTATACCAATGATGACTTACGGTTCGGAGATTGCAGTAAACGGAGAGAAGCCTCCAGCTTCTCACCCGATTATGGACTTTAAGACTGATGAAGAATTGATTGAATATATTGGAGATGTACAATCGCTTCGAAATGATTCAGCAGCATTTCGGACAGGTTCAATGGAAATGTTATATAACGAAGCCGGCTTGATGGTGTATGAACGTTCGAATGATGAGGAAACTTGGATTGTCGCCATCAACAATACAGGTGGTACTCAAAGCTTTGATATCCCACGAGAAGTGGTTGGCGATAATAAACAACTTCGTGGTTTAATTGAAGGGGATATTTTACGACAAAGAGATGATGGAAACTATCGTCTGGTAGTGGACAGAGAAATTGCCGAATTTTATCAAGTAACTGATGATAAAGGAATCAATAAAGGGTATTTAGCAGCTCTTGTTTTAGTCTACATTCTATTCATGTTCTTCATTTATCTTGTTTGGCGCAAAGGTAAGCAACGAAAATTAGATGAAAAGAAAAATATAGGATAGTTGTAATTCTATTGCATGGGGACTGTATACCACCAGCAGCAAAATCGTGTACCCAATGATCAAGCCGGTTTTCCTATTAAATGGAATAACCGGCTTTATTATAAGAGAGCCCTCGCTTCACCAAGCGAAAGTTTTTTCTATTCTTTTGCTTTTGTCCAATGGTTCTAAAAGAACATATTTATGTATAAACAGAAAGCATAACATCACTATCGTCTTATAATACTTCTAAAGAGGATAAGCTTATTCCAGCGGTATTGAAT
>NZ_JBFUJC010000503.1:0-1526 GCF_056401595.1 Paenisporosarcina sp. P4_E4_2
CTGAAGCACGTTCGATTGTGCCGGATAAATTGGACATTCAAACTGCGCATATGAAAACGGTATTTGAAGAGACCGCTGCTGCAATGGGTGGAAAAGCCGAAATCGATATTCAGTTAATGTATCCTGGCTTCCGTTTTGATGAAGATGAACATGTGACGCAAGTATCCATTCAAGCAGTCAAGAACATTGGACGCACACCAAACCTTGGAACAAGTGGTGGCGGAAGTGATGCAAACATCATTGCAGGCTTCGGCATTCCTACGGTGAATTTGTCTGTTGGATATGAAGAGATTCACACGAAAAATGAACGCATGCCTGTAGAAGAACTTGAGAAGTTGTCAGATTTACTCGTTGAAATTGTTAAGGTTTCTGCAAAACAAGCTTAATTCATGGATAAAGTCGAGATTTCAGGTTAACCTGATGTCTCGATTTTTGTTATGATTATGTTCAGTACATGAAGAGGCGATGAGGATATGATGGACATAAAACGCAATAAATCTCGTATTATTTTTCATATTGATATGAATAGTTTTTATGCGTCAGTTGAGCAATCGTATGATCCTACTTTAAAAGGGAAAGCAATTGCCATTGCCGGAAATCCAAAAGAACGAAGAGGGATTCTCGTAACTTGTTCATATGAGGCGCGTGCCCGTGGAGTCTATACAACGATGAGTGTGTGGGAAGCAAAGCGAAAATGTCCCGAATTAATATTGTTGCCGCCAAATTTCGAGCGTTATCGAATTGCATCTCGAGCGATGTTTGATTTATTAAGAACGTATACAAAACAAGTAGAACCAGTAT
This sequence comes from Paenisporosarcina sp. P4_E4_2, assembly GCF_056401595.1. Classification (NCBI taxonomy): domain Bacteria; kingdom Bacillati; phylum Bacillota; class Bacilli; order Caryophanales; family Caryophanaceae; genus Paenisporosarcina; species Paenisporosarcina sp. P4_E4_2. Next base: position 802 of record NZ_JBFUJC010000503.1, read on the forward strand.
CGATAGATGAAGGTTATATGGATGTCACAGAAATTGATAGCCCTATGTCACCCTTACAAATTGCAGCGGACATTCAGACAAGGTTAGTACAGGAGCTGGATTTGCCTTGTTCGATTGGCATTGCGCCAAATAAATTTTTAGCAAAAACGGCATCGAATTTGAAGAAACCCATGGGGATTACGGTCCTGCGAAAGCGGGATATAGATAAAGTTTTATGGCCACTACCAGTATTGGAAATGCATGGGGTAGGCGAAAGCACTGCGAAAAAATTGAACAGTATCGGTTTGAAAACGATTGGCGATATTGCCAACGCTGAAGAAGGTTTATTGAAAGAAGCACTTGGGAAGAATGGCATTCGACTGAAAAATCGAGCTAATGGACAAGATGAACGGTTTGTCGACCCAGATTCCGTTTATGATACAAAAAGTGTAGGAAACTCCACGACATTGCCGAGCGACGAAACCGATTTACATGAACTTCGAAAAGTCTTTCAAAACTTGAGTGCGAGAGTGGCAAACCGTTTGGAAGCAAAGCGACTCGCCGGTCCAACCGTGTCCATTCAAATTCGGGATGCGGATTGGAGAAATTCATCACGCAGTCAATCGTTTCGCAATCTGGTTTATGAAAAGGATAAGATTTTTGAAGTGGCATGGTCATTGTTTACGAAAAATTGGGATGGCCAAGCTATTAGACTGCTTGGCGTGACTGTCAGCAACGTTGTAGAC
>NZ_JBFUJC010000504.1:0-1521 GCF_056401595.1 Paenisporosarcina sp. P4_E4_2
GAAGAATATAAATTAGAAGCCCAACTTAAGTAGCTTAAATTGCTACTTAAGTTGGGCTTTTTTTGTCGTAGATTTTTTTAATAGAGATACAAGAACTGACATGTTTTGCGACGGACAAGTGATACCTTATTTGTAGGAGGTGAGAAAATGTATGCTGAAGTCTTGATCTCGATTAATACACTCATTAATTTTTCATTACTTTCCTTTTCAAACAAAATGGGTTCGTTTCATCAAAAGTCTTGGCGATTATGGCTCAGTGCATTTATGGGTGGTGTAAGTGTTGTTCTGTTTGGTGGTAGTTTCCTTTCAATCGTTGCAACCTTTGTAGTTATGACGACAATTGCTTTTGGAATGAATCGCACCAATTGGATACTGGCAGCAACAAATACTTTAATTGGGGCTTTGTTTGCCGGTGGTCTACTGACAGTCATACAGCCACTTTTAGCCAATGCCAGCTGGTATGTAGTTTTGATGGTTGCAGGTAGTGTGTTGGTGTTTAGTTTAATGGGTGTCAGAAAAAATTGGTTCCGTGTCAATCTGACGGCCTTGAAAGATTCGTATGTCGGTCAAGTGACCATTCGCTTGTTTCAACAAGAATTTCAACTCACCTCATATTCAGACACTGGCAACCAATGCATAGAACCGTTGTCAGGCAATCCTGTTCATTTTATTTCTGCAGAAAAAATGAAATCATACCTCCCAATGGATTTGTGGCAGTATCTTTACGATTTTGAAGGAAGTTCATCTGAAAATTTTAAAGATGTTCCTTTACCATTTCGCTCTCAATTGCGATTGATTCGTCTCCAGACCGTTCAAAATGAATCGACATGGGCAATTGGCATTAAAGTTGATCATATCCGTTTGAAAACAAAAACTGAGCAATCATTGGCGCCGTGTTATATCGTTCTGACTAAAAACAGCAAACATTTTCCACGTCAAACAGATGTTATTTTGCATGCTTCAACATTATTCAGCTAATCATGGGAGGGCGAATGCTATGTTAATGAAAATTTGGAACAGACTGATCGAGCTATGGAGTCGATGGCGTAGTAAAGGAACATACTATATTGGCGGTAGTGAGTCATTGCCACATCCAATGAATCGTGAAGAAGAAGCAAAAACGATTGATGCGTTTATGAATGGCAGTCTTTCTGCTCGTGACACGTTGATTGAGCGTAATTTGAGGCTTGTTGTCTATATTGCAAGACGTTTCGAAAATACTGGTACACATATTGAAGATTTAATCAGCATTGGTTCGATTGGACTTATTAAAGCGATTGAAACATTCAATACAGAAAAGAAAATTAAACTTGCCACATATGCTTCACGTTGTATTGAAAATGAAATTCTGATGCATCTTCGAAAAACGAGCAGATTAAAATCTGAAGTTTCTTTTGACGAACCATTAAACTCGGATGCTGATGGCAACGAATTGTTACTTTCGGATATTTTAGGCACTGACGAACATATTATTGCAGAAGACGTTGAGAAAAAGATTGAACGTCAATTTATGTTTTCTGC
>NZ_JBFUJC010000505.1:0-1517 GCF_056401595.1 Paenisporosarcina sp. P4_E4_2
CTCCTGGCTCGTCTTACTGAACCATGAACTTTCAAATCAAAAAATCAAAATGATGGAAGACATTTCACAATCTCATCTATTAAGCCATCCTGTCCGAAAATACTTATTAGATTTGTACAAACTCCGATTGAATGAACAAGTGTCAGTCATGAGAGAAAGGTGACCTAGGCATGACCAAAACAAAAGAGCAACGTGTCCATGAAGTATTTGAAAAAATTTCAGGGAATTACGATAAGATGAATTCAGTCATCAGTTTTCAACAACATATAAAATGGCGTGAAGATACGATGTCGCGAATGAAAGTTGAACCAGGAAGCACCACATTGGATGTTTGCTGCGGTACAGCCGATTGGACGATTTCAATGGGTCAAGCTGTAGGGTCCTCTGGAAAAGCGATAGGACTGGATTTCAGTCAAAATATGTTGAATGTCGGTATGGAAAAAGTGAAAGATTATCCTCAGATTGAACTTGTTCATGGCAATGCGATGGATTTACCTTATCCGGATCATACCTTTGACTATGTTACGATTGGATTTGGTTTGCGAAATGTACCGGATTATATGCAGGTTTTAAAAGAAATGCATCGCGTCCTGAAACCGGGTGGTATGTTTGTATGTCTTGAAACTTCGCAGTCGGAGTTGCCAGTTTATAAACAACTGTTTCGCTTTTATTTCAAATATGTAATGCCTGTCTTTGGTAAGTTTTTCGCCAAAAGCTACAAAGAGTATTCTTGGTTACAAGAATCGGCAAAAGATTTCCCAGGAATGAAGGCACTTGCAAAAATGCTTGAACATGCTGGATTCAAACAAGTTGAATACAAGCCATATAGCGGCGGAGCAGCTGCGAGACATATTGGCATTAAAAAAGTTTAAATAGCGGGAGAAGGTTAATTGTTGTGGAAAAGATGAAGTTGAAGATGCTCTATTCTGATATGCGTTCAGATTTAGATCTCATCGAAAAAGAATTGGAAATAGCGGTGAATTCGTCTTCAGACTTACTCAATGAAGCTTCTCTTCATTTATTGCATGCGGGCGGAAAGCGAATTCGGCCCGTTTTTGTTTTGTTGGCAGCTAAGTTTGGAAATTATCAAATTGACCAAATTAAACATGTCGCTGTACCACTGGAGCTTATTCATATGGCCTCATTGGTACATGATGATGTAATAGATGATTCCGAAATGAGACGTGGACAATTAACGGTAAAAGCACAGTGGAATAATCGAGTCGCCATGTATACCGGCGATTTTATTTTTGCCCGTGCTCTTGAATACATAACGAACATCCAGAATCCAAAAGCGCATCAAATCCTATCTTATACAATGGTTGAAATATGCCTTGGAGAAATCATTCAAATTGAAGACAAATTCAAATTGGATCAACGCCTTCAGGATTATTTTAGACGGATTAAAAGAAAAACAGCGTTGTTGATTTCCTCAAGCTGTCAGCTCGGCGCAGTTGTCTCGGGAGCCGATGAAAAAACCGTCAATCATCTGAAGCGGTTTGGATATTATGTCGGCA
>NZ_JBFUJC010000506.1:0-1511 GCF_056401595.1 Paenisporosarcina sp. P4_E4_2
GGATATTGCGGATCCAATTGAACGACTATCAATTGAAGCAAGTCATCCATTATGGCTCATTGAACGATGGGTGAAACAATTTGGTTTCGAACAAGCTGAGACAATGGCTTTTGAAAACAATATTCCTCCTGCACATACCGTTCGCGTCAACACCACACGCATTTCAGTGGATGAGGCAATTGATATGTTGCTTGACGAAGGAATTGTAGCACACCAAAGCGAAGTGATACCTGAATGCTTGCACATTGAAAAAGGGCAAGTTGCCAAAACGAAAGCTTATCAATATGGTGCTGTTTCAATTCAAGATGAAAGTTCCATGATCCCTACTTATGCACTTCAGATTGAACCAGGGCAAAGAGTTTTGGATATGTGTGCGGCTCCTGGTGGAAAATCAATGCATATCGCTGAAAAGTTGAACGGTCAAGGATCTCTGGTATCTGTGGATTTGCATCCACATAAAGTAAAACTTATAGCCGATCAAGCTACAAGACTAGGTTTTGAAAACGTTGAAACCCGTACATGGGACAGCCGTGAACTGACAAATGAATATGAAGAACAATCGTTTGACCGAATACTTGTCGATGCTCCGTGCAGTGGCTTGGGTGTCATCCGTCGAAAACCCGATATTAAGTATACAAAGAAGCAGGAAGATTTTGCTTCATTGCATAATATCCAGATTCGATTACTTGATGAAGCGTACAAGTTAATCAAACCAAACGGACTGATCGTCTACAGTACATGTACCATTGATGAGGTTGAAAATAATGGAACTGTTCAAGAATTTCTTGCAAACCATACAGACATGATGCTGGATGAACTGAATGTATTACCAGAAGCCTATCATCACCTGACCAGCAATGGTATGATTCATATTTTCCCTCAGGATTTCAATAGCGATGGTTTCTTTGTTGCCGCTTTTCGGAAAAAAGAGTTATCTTCAAAAGAAGTGAAATAAAGAAGTAAAGTGATGCATACCAACATATTTTTATAGTATGAATCGTATGCACCAACGGACTTTCAGTTACAAACCGTCRTGAACACGGCTCTGATATTGATGCAGCTTGCAGACTACTTCTTGCGAGAAGCATCAACAAGAAACGGAGTGACCATTGATGAAATACACGGTATTAAGTGATATTGGTAAAAAAAGATCGGTGAATGAAGATCGCGCGGCAGTTTTCGTGCGATCGGATTTTGTCCGTTTAGGCGTCATTGCTGATGGCATGGGCGGACACAATGCTGGTGATATCGCAAGTGAGATGGCTATCACAAAAATCGGAGAAAGTTTTGAAAGCGCTGCCTTGAATCAATTTTCTACTGAGGAATCCATCAAAGAGTGGTTTTTACAGGCCGTAAAGAAAATCAATAGTAGCATTTTTGATTATTCCCTAAGACACGAGGATTGCCAAGGGATGGGTACTACTTTCCTGGCAGTTATATTAACAGATGCCGAAAAAATTCTTTGTCATATCGGAGATAGTCGGGCCTATGAATGGCATGAGGGGAAAATG
>NZ_JBFUJC010000507.1:0-1501 GCF_056401595.1 Paenisporosarcina sp. P4_E4_2
TTGTACGAGGGGTAGAACAATACCTAAACCATATTGTACGAGGGGTAGAACAATACCTAAACCATAAATAACGAGCGATGTACCGAATACCAAAACAATCTTACTAATGTTGAATGTGCTTCCATTTAGCATAAAAATCATTTCTAAAATAATGGCTATTAGTGTGATTAGGAGTACATAAAAGAATGCTTCTCCTAGCAGCATTTTCCGAAGAATGCCTGTTCGCCATCCTAGCGCAAGAAATATGCTATATTCTTTCTTTCGTGTTAAATAAGATACATAGGTTGTTGCAAACACATACATCATACCAATCAGTAGGATGGTAACGAGAATACTCGTATACCCTAATGAGGTTTCTCTTAAAATGGTGATAGCCGCGCCTATATGAATCCAAGGTTGTTCAATCCACCCTAGCGTTTTATCGTGTTCAACCACTTTGGTGATGGTTGGTTGAGGTGATGATCCTCTTGTAATGATGACTTGAAGTCCTGTCGCACGTTCAATATCATTTTTGACTTGTTCCATTTTTTCTTGCGCTGCATTTCCAATATCATCGATGCCTTTTACTTTAATGCGAATGGAGGATATGCTATTCCCTCCCGTAATGATTTCAGCTGCCTTCACAGTAGTTAATATGTTAGGTGGATTTGTAAGCAAGCCTGTTGGTACACCGGATCCTTTCATCGTCCTTGAAGGATTTAACGGTTCATTGTCTGGTCCAAGGACGATACCCGCCTGTGCAGGACGATATGTCTCAAGTGGTAGTTCAGTTAAAGGGTCTTTACTAATTTTTAATTTATCAGAAGAGAAACTCCCAACAATATTCAATCTCAATACTGGCAAGAGAGGTACTCCGTCTTCAGTTAATTCATGATCTAACAATTCTGCTTTTCTGAAACCTGAATTCGGTAAAACATCTTTAAAAATATCAATCATTTCGACGGGCTTGCTTGACACTACGTAACTATTTGACCATCTCTCTGGGAAAGGACTTTCTAATTTTTGATAATCAAGAATACTGGATTTAAAAACTAATTGAGTTCCATGAACTGATAAGGAAGGATTGTCATTCGGGTTCGCCAAAGCTTTAAAGATCATGTTTTCCAATTCTTCACCAGTTAACTCAAAACTGTCTACTTTCTCTGTCTCCAACTCATTTAAATAGTCCCGTCCATTTCCTTTTTTAATTAATTCGGCAGCTTGTTGCTTTTCAGTATCAGTATTAAAAGGGATAGCTAATTTTTCTTGAGAAACCTGAAACAGGCTATTTGAAAAGCTTTTATTATTTATTAAAACAGGAATTTCAAATAAACGGTCCATTTTTTCATCGTAAATAGCATCTTCATTTGGCTCTAAGTATCGGCTCGTATCAGATAGTTGAACTGCCTCGTCTAGTCCTACAAGTTTAGCTTCCTCTTCTGGATCAATACCAACCAATAATTGGTATTGACTCAAGCTTATCTCACCTTTATCATCTCCCCAAAAACCTAAACCTTCACTG
>NZ_JBFUJC010000508.1:0-1498 GCF_056401595.1 Paenisporosarcina sp. P4_E4_2
TCACAATTTCGCATGATCGTTTCTTCTTGGATCGTATTGCGAAAAAATTATGGGTACTAGACGGCAAAGGGAATACTCGAGAAGTACAGGAAATTTATTCTGACTTTTTACTTCAATCTCCTGAAGTGATTGTGGAAGATACGGTTGTTATCGAAAAAACCGAACCTGTAAAGCCGAAAGAACAAAAGAAAAAATTGTCATTCAAAGAACAAAAAGAATGGGAAACCATTGAATCAGATATCGAAAAAATAGAAGAGGCGATTATCGTTGCCGAAAAAGAAGTGGAATCTGCGGGTGCAGACTTCGAAAAATTGCAAAAAGCAACGAATCAACTCGAGGCTTTAAATGAGCAATATAACCACTTAATTGAGCGATGGGGTTATCTGCAAGAAATTATTGGGTCATGATAATATCCAAGTAGGAGGCGTTTTGCATGAAAATACTCACAATTGAACCGACACCAAGTCCGAATACCATGAAAGTAATTGTTGACCATGAACTTCCTTTTGGAAAAAGTTTTAATTATAAAAAGGATGAAACGTCAGAGGCACCTCAGGAAATCGTCTCCATTTTAAGTATACCTGGCGTTAAAGGGATTTATCATGTAGCGGATTTTTTAGCGATTGAACGGTTGGCTAAAAATGACTGGGAACAAATATTAGCTGAAGTGCGAAACGTATTTGGCGAAAATGACCAAGCCATTGCAAGTGGAGTACAAGTGGACGAACACTTCGGGGAAGTTTATGTACATGTACAACAAATCAAAGGAATTCCTCTTCAAGTGAAAGTATTTGACCAAACATCTGAAGAACGTATCGGCCTGTCTCCTCGGTTTGTTGAAGCCATGAATGCAAGCATGCATGATCAGGATGAAAACTATATATTGCAGCGCAAATGGGCAGATTTCGGAGTCCGTTACGGTGAGAAAAAAGAAATTGCCGAACAGATCAAAGAAGAAATCGAAGCTACCTATCCTGATTCTCGTCTGAGTATGTTGGTTGAAGCAACGAAGAGTCCAAAAAATGAAACGATTGTTCGTGGTCGCAAAGTAAGTCTCGAAGAATTCCAAGTAGATGCATGGGAAGAACGATTCCAATTGCTTGATCAAATGGCAGACCCATCAGTCGACGATTTGCCACTACTGGCCAAAGCATTGGAAGATGAACAAATGTCAATTCGCCGAGTGGCTACCGTTTATCTAGGTATGATTGATAACGAAGAAGTCATTCCTTATATGGAAAAGGCGTTACAGGATAAAAGTCCATCAGTTAGACGGACAGCAGGAGATTGCATGAGCGATCTTGGCTTCCCACAATTTGAAAAAGCGATGCAACATGCTTTAGCTGATAAAAATAAACTCGTACGCTGGCGCGCGGCAATGTTCTTATATGAGACAGGAACTGAAAATTCTTTACCAGCCCTTCATCAGGCGAAAGAAGATACTGAATTTGAAGTGAAGCTCCAAGTCAATATGGCCATTGCCCGCATCGAGCAAGGC
>NZ_JBFUJC010000509.1:0-1486 GCF_056401595.1 Paenisporosarcina sp. P4_E4_2
GTATTAGGGAGACAAAGGTTGAATTTAACTTAAAAAGATCGATTTCTCTTATAAGAAATCGACCTTTCCTATTTTTTTTCTTCCACTAAAGCACCCGTTAGTTGAACAAGCATTTTCTGAAGTTTATTTAGTAACCGCCCCAAAATTCATATTCAAATTTTGAGAAGTCCATCATATTTTTCATAAATTTTTGAATGGATATAGCTTGTTTAGTTGTAATATCAAATGAACCTATTACTGGATGATCTTCTGATAAATTAAATATTTTACGAAATTCCTTTAAAGGAATTCCAGTAAGTTCTTCCTCTCCTACAATTAATTTAATCTCATCATTTTTTTCATTCCATTGGACTATCCTAGTTGTTTCTTCATCAGAGAAATAGTACGGTGACATAGTTTCCTCCACGAAAAGTCCGTTATCTTTTGCAAATTTGATTGATGATGGGCAGTTTACGCTTGAACCAATATACATATAATAATCCCAACCAAAATGTACAAATAATTTGTCTTTCGAATACAACTGACAACTTAGAAAATTTCTTAATACCATTGTACAAATTGTACGAATTTCATTTGTATTCACTATTTTATCTTCCTGTAAATCCAATTCATCAAATTCTCTTTCGTACAATACGGAAGTTCTATCTTCTGGTGAAACATAAATTTCTGTTAATTGTAAAACTCTCAATGTATTTAGTTCGCATTCACTTAAAATTGTCATTACGGTATTTACATATGCTGCCTCAACACGGAGATACTCACCTAAAGTGAATTCTTTTCCATATATTGTTTTTCCAATTTCAGAGGGACAAGTCCATTCTTTTTCTAATGTGTAGGTTCCATCCTCATCTCTAAAATCAGGATTGTATTTTGTGATTCTCCACTGATAATTTATTTGATTTGACATTGTATCCCCCTTATTTTAGTATCCCCTTATTCAACTAACCTGCCCCGTTAGTTTAATAAGAAAAAAGAGCTGCCAAAGCAACTCCACGATCTTTAACAAAAGCACCCGTTAGTTGAACAAGTTAAATTAAAAAACTGTTTCCCTCTTTTTTAGTAAAAATATTAGCAATGCTATGGCAAAACAAAATATTGAAAGAAGCCCAACAAATTGTATTGGTGGTTCTCCTGATAAAGAGTATAAGGAAATTGGTAATGTAGCAATACCTAAACCTATAAAACTTTTCCAGCTACGAACAATCACTGTATAAATCAAAAGGATGACTGAAAACATTAGTGACAAGCCAAATATTACAGCAAATAAAATCCCCATACATCTGCCTCTCTTTCTACTTTTACCTAGTTAATATCTTTGTTTTTATTAACTACTTCTCCAGACTTCTAAACATACCTTTTTCTTCAACTAACCTGCCCGTTAGTTGAACAAGAAACTAGATAATCCGTCCGTAAAAACATTGATTCACTTACTCACCTGGATTGTATCACTTATACACCCCAGGTTGACATAACACCACAATTAGGA
>NZ_JBFUJC010000510.1:0-1483 GCF_056401595.1 Paenisporosarcina sp. P4_E4_2
CCCAATATAGGAGGCCACATTAATGAATTTATTAGGAAAAACAAGAAAAATTAACTCGATGCTTCAAGCGTCTGCTGGTAAGCCAGTAAACTTTAAAGAAATGGCAACAACTCTTAGCAATGTAATCGAATGTAACGTGTTTATCGTTAGCCGTAAAGGAAAGCTCCTAGGATTCGACATCAATCAACAAATTGAGAACGAGCGCATGATCAAAATGATGGAAGAGCGTCAATTCCCTGAAGAATATACGAAAAACCTTTTTAACGTAAATGAAACATCTTCTAACTTGGATGTGTACAGCGAACATACAGTATTCCCTGTTGAGAATCGTGAGTTATTCAAAGAAGGTTTAACTACAATCGTTCCAATCATCGGTGGTGGGGAACGTCTTGGAACATTAATTCTTGGACGTTTGAAAGCTGAATTCCATGATGATGATTTAATTCTTGGTGAATACGGTGCAACTGTTGTTGGGATGGAAATCCTACGTGAAAAATCAGAACAAATTGAAGTAGAAGCTCGCAGCAAAGCGGTTGTTCAAATGGCGATTAACTCTTTGTCATATAGTGAATTAGAAGCTATTGAACATATTTTCGAAGAACTTGACGGAAATGAAGGTTTGCTTGTAGCATCAAAAATTGCTGACCGCGTCGGTATTACTCGTTCTGTAATCGTTAATGCTTTACGTAAATTGGAAAGTGCTGGTGTTATCGAATCTCGTTCTTTAGGAATGAAAGGAACATACATCAAAGTATTGAACGATAAATTCTTGAACGAATTAGCTCAATTAAAATTAAAATAAGTAAAACCAAACGACAACAAAGGCTCAGCCTTTGTTGTCGTTTTTTGTAGCTTTAAAGGTGAGTAGAAGTCTAGTTGGAATAATTGAAGGCTTAGATGGAAAATATGAAGGTTTAGTTGGGAAAATAGCGACCTTAGTTGGAAAACGATAAAATCGAGCCTGCGTCAGACTCTAACTGTATTCAAAAAAACTGCGATTAGTAAGCCGAACTATTATTGTTTGTAGATTTTTGTTAGAAACACTTGCGAGGTTAGTCTAGATATGGTATATTATCAAATGGTGTTATCACACACGCATTTGGATAGTGACAAGTGGTCCTTAACAAAGTTAAGGTCTTGAGCTCTAGTTGAAGAATGCGGAGGAAAAAAACCATATCAGGAGGAAACAAAACATGTCAGTAATTTCTATGAAACAATTACTTGAAGCTGGTGTACACTTTGGTCACCAAACTCGCCGTTGGAACCCGAAAATGAAGAAATACATTTTTGTGGAACRTAACGGAATCTACATCATCGATCTACAAAAAACGGTTAAGAAGTTAGAAGAAGCATATGACTTCATGCGCCAAGTTGGAGCAGACGGTGGTAAAGTTCTTTTCGTTGGTACGAAAAAACAAGCACAAGAAGCTATCAAAGAAGAAGCAGAACGCTCAGGTATGTACTATGTTAACCAACGTTGGTT
>NZ_JBFUJC010000511.1:0-1476 GCF_056401595.1 Paenisporosarcina sp. P4_E4_2
ATATAAGACGCAAGAAAAAAGAAATCGTACAAGCACAGGTTGGAGAGCATTTGGTTGGTATTGTTTATGCAGAATCATATCATTCAGAACTCGGAAATGACTTGGGCAAAGTATATCCACATCTCGATTATATCGTGATTTTAAATATGGGTGGAAAGAGAGTGGGGTTTCGAACAGTGCATGACCATGTTGATGTATCAGAAGTTGCGGGAAGATACGGTGGTGGTGGGCACGCCAAAGCATCCGGTAGTTCATTAACTGATTCAGCATACAAGCAGTTTGTGACGGATACGTTTCAGTTAGAACCAGTTCGTGAAGATGCACAGCGAAATCGATATAACCTGAAAAAATCATCATTCGGATCTCTTTATAAAAATATTATGGAAGAAACATTCTTTATTCATGCAATTAGTGATCAAGAATGGAAAATTGATCATAATAACCATATATTAGACCAGAAATTTACAAGCTTTGATGAAGTAGAAAATCACTTAAAAAGAAATCATTCGGCATGGTTAGTAAGAGATGACACGTTTGTGGCTTATTTAATGCATCATGTAAAAAGCGGTAAGAAAAATGAATAGAAGGAAGTACTATTAATTTCAAGGCTCTCGGGGCATCCTACAAGCGTAGAGAATATCAAGGAGGTTTAATCATTATGGGATTGAGCAAAGAAATCCAGGATTTAAAGGACCATCGTAGCGGTGATCGTAATGTATTGAGTGTTTATTTGAATACAAATCCAGGCGATCCTGACCAATTAAATGGAGCATGGAAAATACATTTGAAAAATGGCTTAAAAGAAATTGATAAGAGTCTAAATGCTTCTGAAAAAGATACTGAGCTTAAGTACTTTAAGGAAACCAAGAAAAAAGTGATGGATGAAATTGAACAAAACAAAGATGATTTGCACAAAGGGGCTGTTATATTTGCCTCGGAAAATCCACCTTTATGGTCCGTTCATTATGTTCAAGTGCCAGTAAAATCAGGTTTCCATTGGGAAGATCATCCTATGGTTGAACAATTTGAATATATGTACAAAGCTTATCCAGAAGCAGGAATAATTTTGCCGAGTTTTGGTGAAGTCCGTGTTTTGGATACTTCGATGGGATTTGTTAAAGAAGATATGGTATATATTTTCGACCCGAAACTTGAATATTGGGGTCAGGATAAAGATATGGATCCAACTGGACCTCATAAAATTGGGGGCAGTAAAGTTGATTTTATCGAGTCCCGACTAAAAGAAAATTTGCACAGATTTTATAAAGGGATGGCAGCAAATGTTAAAAAATTGAAGAAAGAGCGAGGCTGGAAAGAAGTCCATGTTATTGGTGAAACGGAATTGGCGATTGCGTTCGCAGAAACCTTAAGTGAAAAACCGAACAGCTGTATATATAAAAACTTGAATAACAGCAAACCACATATAATCATTAACCAAGTTTTGGAGAAATAAAAGCCATAAAATTGCATGAAAGC
>NZ_JBFUJC010000512.1:0-1453 GCF_056401595.1 Paenisporosarcina sp. P4_E4_2
GAATAAGAATAGTAAAATCATGGCTGGTACAATTATAGACCCACCACCTATCCCAAACAATCCAGAAGCGAAACCAATTCCGCAGGTCAGGATCAGTGCGAACCATACAGGATACCCGTATATGTAATTTTGTCCGTTAGCATCTGTGAAAGTCTTTTGCTTACCATGTTTCACAAACCACTCTACAGGCTTTAAATATTTCCGAACCATTAATATGGTCGAAATAATAATCATTAAAATGCCAAAATACAAATTAAATGAAGGCAAATCCAAACCTTTGTTCACCCAAGCTCCTAAAATCGTTCCTGGAACACTTCCAGCAAAAAAGATCAGACCACTGCGGTAATCAACTGTTTTGGATTTCATATAGGTCAGTGTAGAGGCTAGTCCCGTAAAAATCATCATAATAACAGAAAGTCCAACGACATTCTGAGGAGTAATTCCTGGAATCAATCCAAGTGTTCCACCAATATAAAGAGTCGCAGGCACCAGAATGATCCCTCCACCTAAACCAACCAATGCACCCACGATGCYAGATATCAATCCCACAATTACTAATAAAACATATTCCATTACTAATCTCCTTCATACATTACTAGTTGCTTTAGTGCCAGTCATTCATACTGAATAAAAATATTTGCAAGAACTATTTTTTGAAGGAGAAAAACATGAATATACGAATCTATCCTTGAGGAATTTTTCTTGAAAATCTTTCCTTTATCATATCCTTAGATTACATAGCTTTCAAACATTCACACTCAAAAAGAATATCAACAAACGCTTAAAACCTTGCATTATTATAAACTATAAAAATTTATTCGTTTTGAGTTAAAGCACCCGTTATTTCAACAGGCATGTTAGGATATTTGTTTACTTCACACAAGAAAAAGCCAATACAACTGGAATTCGCTGTCTTCTAATTCTACTCAATGTTTTCACCCCTTACATCAAATTCTTTATTGAATGTTGAAATACCTTCTTCAACTAACCTGCCCCGTTTGTTCAATAAGAAAAGGGCTGACAATCAGCCATATGACCTTTAACWAAAGCATCCGTTAGTTGAACATGAATGCAGTAGCTATTTTAACTTTTTCATCGAAACCGATTTATCTTGGATGTGTAATAGTATATTTCCTCCTGATGACAAAATGACTTCAAATGATAATGTTGATTCGTTAATTGGTAATAATTCTTCATACAACCAGTCATCTATTTCACGATTGTAAATAGGTTTATCATTATCATAATTCAAGTGTTGAAATTGAAAGAACGAGACATTGTCAAAACTCAATATCCAAACATCGTCACTGGAAACAGTGAAGTGAATGTTTGAGTGAAGGAGACTTTTATGTTCAATTTCAATTTTTATAAGTCTATAATCGTGAAACCCCCAAGAGTTAAAACGATTAAAAATATCTTGATGCACTCTATCAGATAATGTATTGAATACCTC
>NZ_JBFUJC010000513.1:0-1437 GCF_056401595.1 Paenisporosarcina sp. P4_E4_2
ATGTATAATTGTGAGTCTCATGAACATAAACTCTTTTTTAAAGGTAATGTTATATGAGAGCCGATACCCACTCTTATTAAAAAAGTACAAATAAAAGTTTACAATGCCAAAATTAAAAATATTCATAAATTCCATTTTAAAAAGATAAACTTATTAACTTAATTGGGTATAATAGAACAAGAGGAATTGGGAGGATGTCACAATGAAAAACAGCATACATATTGTCGTGGTTTTGGCATGCCTTATCGGGACATTTTTCTTGTATAACAAGCAAATGGGGTCGATTCCCTTACTGATATTATCGATTTACTTGTTTTATTTCGGGTGGACTACGATAAGGGAAACAAAAAACAACAAATCACGGTAGCATATTTCAATGAGGTTTGTATATAATGGTTATTATGCCAACGTATGTAGAAAGGACGTGCACGATTTGAAATTTCGTGAAATGACAACAGAACAACTAAGTGAAGAATCGTTTATCGATTTGGGATATGCAATATTGGAAGAAAAACACGAATCTCTGACTTTACAAGAATTACTAGATGAGATCAAAAAATTAAATAAATTTACTGAAGCTCAAATGAAAGAACGTATGCTTCAGTACTATACAGATATGAACATCGATGGTCGCTTCCTGGCGATTTCTGAAAACCGTTGGGGTCTACGCGAGTGGTACCCTGTTGAACAAATTGAAGAAGAAACAGCGCCTACTGTAAAAGTTCGCAAGAAAAAAGCAAAAGCTGATGTGGATGAAGACGATCTTGAAGATGATTCAGATGATGATGAAATCGCATTCGAAGAGGACTTCGATGAATTTGTTGAAGACGTAGATGGCGAAGAAGACTTCGACTTGGACGAGGACGACGATGAAGAAGAAATCGAAGAAGTGGCTGCTGAAGAACTTCTTGATACAGACGATGAATTCGAAATCGTGGACGAAGAAGATGAGGAAGATGAAGAAGACGAAGAAGACGAAGTATAATAACCCTTGACTTCTTAGTTCATTCAGATTAATCTTTTACTTGGGCTCCCTAAAAGGGAGATTGAACGCTTATATAATGCGCTCCCCCTGCAAACACTGCAGGGAGGGCGCTTTTTTTGTTTTTACAAGTGTAAAGCGCAACATTAGTTCAGAGTTGTCGAAAATAGCATGAAAACTCGTTTTTACTAAGTTTCAAAACTTACAATCGAGCCGAAGCTTGAAACGATCTTGAACTTTTTAACAGCACGCCTCACCCAACTTCATTTCAAATACACCATAATAGGAGGAGTTAGCTTTGACTAAATATATTTTCGTAACAGGTGGCGTAGTTTCTTCACTTGGTAAGGGAATTACCGCGGCTTCACTCGGCCGTTTACTGAAGAATCGTGGACTTAACGTAGCGATTCAAAAATTCGATCCATACATTAACGTAGACCCAGGTACAATGAGCC
>NZ_JBFUJC010000514.1:0-1434 GCF_056401595.1 Paenisporosarcina sp. P4_E4_2
GTTTAACTTCTTCATATAAAGAATTCAAATGAAACGTATCACGGTATGTCCTGGTTAATTCTTTTCCTTCTGTACGTGCAGAAACTTCTCCGAAATAATACCTAGAAGAGAACTTTGATATCAGTTCAATCAACTCTTCCACATAATCTCCGTCCTGTTCCCACTGTATCTCACTATATTCAAATGACATACGCAACAACATGATTTTGTAAAAATAATGGAGTAGTAAATTATAGTGATGCGTTCCCATGAATTGGGATAGTGGTCTCGCCAGTTGTTCTCGTGATTTATTTGAAACCGTGATTTGGGCATGATCTGAAGTAACCGTATAAGAATCGGGTGCCCAACGGTCATGCACATGATTTTGTACGTAACGCTCGATATATTCGGCATTTGTACTCGACATGAAGGGACGCCCTTCCGGATTTTTCC
Organism: Paenisporosarcina sp. P4_E4_2; assembly: GCF_056401595.1. NCBI lineage: Bacteria > Bacillati > Bacillota > Bacilli > Caryophanales > Caryophanaceae > Paenisporosarcina > Paenisporosarcina sp. P4_E4_2. Next base: position 433 of record NZ_JBFUJC010000514.1, read on the forward strand.
CATCCAACTGACCCATTCGAAATAAGTGGTCCCCACTTATCGGATCTTCACCGTCCGTAATGAAAAAACCTGAAGAAAGCATTCGTTCATCTTCAAAGAATGGAAGGCTTCCGAAGTATCCTGCACGTTTATCGTCATGAATGATGTAGGCTTTAAGGGAAGGACACAGGTAGCTAAATACGAATTCATTTGTCGTGTTGAATTCACGATCACCTTTTCGAATTGTAGCCCCTTTTTCTTCATCGAGCTTCGGTTCCAACACTCGAAAATGATTCATATAATCTAGCACTTCACATAATTCTTCTAGTTCTTTATTCATCTCTGTCCGAATGGTTATGAGACCTATACCAAAAGGGCAAATCATGACATCAATACTGTTCACCAAAAAAGAAAACGATGTGTCATGAACATCCATATTGAACGATTCATTGACTTTCTTCGAGAATCGAAGAAATCCTTGTTGATCAGTGCGTTTGGGAAATATTTTTCGTTCAAGAAACGGTAAAAAATATTGATCCAGTTCTTCATGTTTTACTTCGATACCTTCACCATAAAACCCACTCTGTAAGTCTTTTTGATTTAATGAAAAGAAGGTGAAATGGTTTTTTCGTAAATGATCCGCAAGATTTTCCCGCTCTTTTTCATGGAATGAAAATGGAAAAAGAAAAGACATGTAAGCCTGCTTTAAAGTTAGAGGCTGTATTTTGGCAGTTGAATCCATTTTCAAGACCTCCACTATTTTTTCTTTCATATATATATGTTAACATGAAACACGGAAGGAGTGACGTTTATGGGAAGAACCATGATGTTATTTTTGGATCCTAAAGCAAGACAAAATAAAAAATCAAAAAAACAAATTGAAGGCACCTTTCTATTGGTGAAAAATCGTGTCATTGCCAATGATGAAATCGTGGATTATTGTAATGATTGTTTTGAACCGTTGTCCTATCATGATGAATATGATGCTTGTTACTGCGAATCTTGTAATGCATGGAGAGAAGA
>NZ_JBFUJC010000515.1:0-1430 GCF_056401595.1 Paenisporosarcina sp. P4_E4_2
GATTTAAAGGGTAAAAAAGCGGCTGGATTTAAAGGGTAAAAAAGCGGCTGGGGCATCCACATCAGTTTATATGGAAATGGCCCGTCAATATGGAGCAGAAGAAGTTACGTATGATAATGTACCGAACGAAGTTTACTTACGTGACGTATCCATTGGGCGAACAGACGTTATTTTAAATGATTATTATCTTCAAACACTTGCTGTAGCTGCATTTCCTGAATTGAACATCACCATTCATCCGGATATCAAATACAGTCCGTCCAAGATTGGTCTTGTCATCAACAAAGAAAATTCAGAGCTCGAAGACAACGTCAATCGAGTGTTGAAAGAAATGCTTGAAGATGGAACCATCAGTGAAATTTCCGCAAAATTCTTTAATGGTGCGGATGTTTCCAAAGAAGTTAATATTGATTAATTGAGCCAGGGGGATTAACGGATGAATGAAATTGAATGGGGACTTCTATTTGATCCTCAATTAGCTCTTGATTCTTTCCCCTACGTTCTTAGTGGCATTTGGTATACGCTTCTCATCGCAATTGTCAGTATGGTAGTCGGACTGATTATCGGATTTTTCATTGCTCTGGCAAGAACATCAAATCTTCTGTTCTTACAATGGCCAGCGAGATTGTACATTTCATTTATGAGAGGCGTTCCAATCCTGGTCATACTGTTCTTGTTATACTTTGGGTTTCCAGTCATCGGAGTTGAATTTACGGCGATGCAGGCTGCGCTGATTGGCTTCAGTTTGAATAGCGCGGCTTACATGGCTGAAATTCTTAGATCTTCACTATCTTCCGTTGATATTGGACAATGGGAATCTTCCAAAGCACTTGGACTTACGTATTGGCAATCCATGAGAAGAATTATTCTCCCACAATCCGTAAGAATCGCCGTACCTCCACTATCCAATGTATTAATGGATTTAATCAAAGCCTCTTCATTGGCAGCAATGATTACGGTGCCAGAAATGTTTCAAAAAGCACGAAGCGTTGGGGCAAGGGAATATGATTTATTAACCCTACTCATCCTTGTAGCTCTTATCTACTGGGCAATTTGTTCAGTCATGACTGTTCTACAGAACTATTTGGAAAAACGTTTTGCGAAATATCTTTGAATTCGATGTACCGTTCTTGAATTCAAAGTAATGAATAAGTTTTTTCAAACGAAAAAGGAGCCAAAACATAAACTGTTTTGGCTCCTTTCAGACTGTAGACAAAGAAAAAAATGAGTGAATATAACTGCATTTCTATTGAAAAAGAGCTTATGCAAGAATATGTTGATTTCCATTGCGGCGGACGCGTTTCGCGGGCACGGCTTCAGTCTCCTCGTCACTAGAAAAACCGGTGCTCCCGCATCGCTTCGCTAGCTTCGTCGCAAACGAATAGTGCAAACTTACATTTGCACTATTCGTTTCCTGTGGGGCCTTCAGC
>NZ_JBFUJC010000516.1:0-1423 GCF_056401595.1 Paenisporosarcina sp. P4_E4_2
GTATAAGGGGTTTTAGGGTTCCACTTTACTGAAAAGTATCCCAGTGAACCGTATGTCAATATCATTTGGAAAACGATATAGCCATTAAAAGATGGAATATTAAAAAACCCGATTATGAAAGAAACTAAGACCGTGATCAGAATACTGGCTCCAATTGCCTGCATTAATTTCCTCATACTGAACATATAATCACCACTCTCAATAATTTTGGTGAAAAATAAGAGAGGGTTACCACCCTACTTGCAACCCTCTCTTCAGTTAAAAGCCAAATAGACTCTTAGCACCGTCAAACAGACCTTTCGCTCCATCTGCTATTCCTTTTCCTGCAGCTTTGACGCCACTTACTGCGCCATCATAAACGAATTTAACGCCATCTCTGACAGCTTTTTTCACTGCTTTACCAGGACCCGTTTCCAACAGTAATGTGACAGTCAAACCTACTAACAAACCGGCTGCTGCCCCAACAATGGTACCTAATCCCGGAACTACCGAGCCACCTATCGCACCCGCTGCCATACTGGCCCCTATAGTGGATAAGGCAGTGGTTCCGACGCCAATTGCTACATCAGTTGTTAGATCAGCTGCAAAATCAGTCGACACCAGGCCAATTGCCGATTTTTCGCCTTCTGAATAATCATAGATGCTATTGAATGAACTCAGCGCCAAATTAACGGGTCCATTCAATTTCATCAAATTCGCTTTACCATAGAAGCTTTTCGAAAATACATTAAAATCGGTATTCAAGCTGTTCTTGGCACTATTCCAAGCCGAGTTTATAAACGTTTTAGGTGAAGTGATATCTGCAATTTTTTTGCCATCTAAAAAAGTATTAACTCGATGTGGTCTCGGATTTGCTCCATTGGTCGGCAAATAAGCATTTCGACCATCCATCGTATATTTCTTGAACTTATCATAATAATGGTTAAAGAATTTGTTATTGATATTGCTCTGACCCGTAACTTTATAATTTCCTGATTCTAATTGACTAATGGTATATCCGGCATATTGTGCAGAAGCACCTTGTAAAACCGTATCACCAAACTCTAACACATATTTTTTCACGTTATCTGTTGTACTTGCGATGGCACCAAATATTCCGCGGTCAGGCTCGCCATTTGAAGCTGTGCCTTCAGAGCCTCCACCAGTTCCCGAAGTGCCACCTTGGCCTCCGCCAGGCGATGTTCCGCCCGGCCCGGTTCCACCAGTGCCACCCTGGCCTCCGCCTGGCAATGTTCCGCCCGGCCCGGTTCCACCAGTGCCACCCTGGCCTCCGCCTGGCAATGTTCCGCCCGGTCCGGTCCCACCAGTGCCACCTTGGCCTCCGCCTGGCAATGTTCCGCCCGGTCCGGTTCCACCAGTGCCACCTTGGCCTCCGCCTGGCAATATTCCACCAGGTCCAGTGCCACTTTGGCCTCCGCCAGGC
>NZ_JBFUJC010000517.1:0-1418 GCF_056401595.1 Paenisporosarcina sp. P4_E4_2
CTCTTCTCATGGGCGGTTTTCCTTTGTAAAAATCAACAATAAACGATAACAGAGCCTTTAATTAAATCTTTTTATTTCTCTCCTCCTTTTAATTCACCATCGATTGTTGTTCCTTCTTTATCTGCCCTGTTAGTTGAATAAGCACCTTATCTTTTATTACACATTATGGTCGAACTGCGTACTAAGACCCTCACTCCCATAAGCCAAGGTCCACAAAACATGGTGTACCCATATATTGATAAAAAGGAGTGAAAGCAAATTGAATCAAAATTCTGTGCAGCCTTCTGCAAACATGGAAGTATTAAACGACATTTTGAAAGCAATTAATGGTGAATATACAGCAATTGCCTGCTATGAATTATTAGCGAACCAGGCTCAGAACGCCGAAATAAAAAATCGTATTCTTGAAATCAGAAATGATGAAATCAGACACTATGAATCCTTTTGGCATCTTTATATTTTTTTGACGGGAAAACAACCTACTCCACATATCACAAAACAATGTCCTCCAGATTATAAAAGTGGGATACTTGCTGCATTCATAGATGAACAGGAGACTGTAGACTTCTATCACGATATAGCGCGAAGTACTAATAATCCTGTTATTAAAGATGCTTTCACGCAAGCTTCTGCTGATGAACAAAATCATGCAGTTTGGTTTTTATATTTCATGAATCATCATTAATTGTTTAGCAGCCGGCTATCACGTCGGCTTTTTTTCTTGCACCTTATGTGTCAAATGCGACATAAAAACTCCCATTCTCATCTTCAACTAAACTGCTGCGTTAGTTGAATAATAAAAATGCTTTGCATCTTTATTGAAGTTAAGCACTCCGTTAGTTCAACAATAACCCATCTTTTAGTTATCGGTTATTTTTGAATTATGAAGCGTTAAAATTCTATTAACACTGCTACCTATATTTCCTATCCATGCCCCCAAAAAAGACCCAAATGTGTTGAATATTAAATCATTTACATCAGATACTCTTCCAATTGGGTAAATGTATTGAATTACTTCAATTAGCAGGTACAGCCATTCACCGTTCTAGCCTAGGCGGACATATAAATAACAGTGGGCAATCTTAATCTTGTGTCTATTGTTCATTTTTTCACGTTAGATGAAAGAAAGATTATCTTAACTATATAGGGATTAAAAATATTATTAATTAACTTGTTAGAAATTGTTTAGGGAGATTGATAAATACCTGCAAAATGCTATGACGTATATTTCTACTTTCATTTCTCATACTAAAGAACAAAAGGAGTGATATCTATGGCAAAACGGACTAAGAAAAATGACGCAGAACAAAAGAATAAACAAGGGTTTGACTCCAGCAAAACAGATTCAGAATTCTCCAAAGAATTTGGCAGTGCAAATGCTAATCGAGCAAAAAAAGAAAAGGCGAAAAAAGAAAAAG
>NZ_JBFUJC010000518.1:0-1411 GCF_056401595.1 Paenisporosarcina sp. P4_E4_2
ATGGCAAAGAGGTCACACCCGTTCCCATACCGAACACGGAAGTTAAGCTCTTTAGCGCCGATGGTAGTTGGGGGCGCCCCCTGCAAGAGTAGGACGTCGCTAGGCAAGTAGAAAACCGTTACCTATTAAAAGGTATCGGTTTTTTTGTGTTCATTTATGTATGAGTGATTAAGATGTGTGGAGTAGAAGTAAACAAAGTAATGGGGCTTAGAAAACTGGCTTACCAATTCTTTATGCAGCGTAAGCTGAATAATAAAAAATCTCCCTTTAGACTTCGCACTCTAAGTAGCAATAACCATCCACATCGTTACTTAGAAGAATGATAACCTCACTATGTAGGTCTTACGTTTTGGCAATCCCTTTTACAAACTAAATCCATCAATTGCCTGGTCTATTTCGTCCTGAGATATCCCAATATAACGATCTTGTTGTGCAGGATAACCATCTTTTGTAATATCATGTCGATATTCCTTAAAGTATTGTGCAAACTCAATAGTAGCTTGGTCATATTACGTAAAGAGTTTACTAGATATAAACTATCGATTTGGAATTTTCAGTCTTATTTCGACAAAAAACACTATTATGTATGCTATGTTAAATAATAACAACAAGAATTTCGCAGCAGACACCATTGAGTACCTATACTAATTTGTAGAAAGGGGGCAAGGGGTGCTTTTTTATGTACTTCTTGAAGAAGTAGGGCGCTGTCGCTATAAAAATTGGAGGGGGATGAAGTTGAAGATGAAAAAGAAGGGTAATCTAAAAAAAATGTTCAGCATTGTTGCGACATTACTCATGGTACTTTCCTTAATTGTACCGGGAATAGCAACTGCGGAACCAAATAAAAAACTGCACCAATCATTAAATGACTCTAACGTACTTTCAGGAAACAAATTGAGCAGTAGTTTACTAGAAACATTCGAACAAGAGGACAGAGTTACTTTTCTCATAAAATTTAAAGAGAGTGCAGACACGGAAAAAGTAGCAGAGCAAGCAAAAAAAGATGCCGGTAATGCAAATCTTTCGGCAAAAAAATCACAGCTCATGCAACGTTCCGCTGTTGTATCTGAATTGAAAATGACATCTCTTGAATCGCAACAAAATGTAAAACAGTATTTGGACATGCAAGTTAAGGCAGGGAACGCTAAAGATATTACGTCGTATTACATTGTTAACGGAATGGCTGTTACAGCTACAAAAGAAGTGGCGCAAAAAATAGCGACATTCGCTGAAGTTGAAAAAGTTCTACCGAATGAAACACGGGAACTATATACAACGAAAACCAAAAACGCAGTAACACCTGATTCCAATATCGCCAATGTAGAATGGAATGTTGACAGGGTCAATGCCCCTAAAGCTTGGGACATGGGTATTGACGGTTCGGGAACAGTCGTCGCGAGCATCGATACAG
>NZ_JBFUJC010000519.1:0-1411 GCF_056401595.1 Paenisporosarcina sp. P4_E4_2
AAACTGGGGCTTTCAGAACATCCTAACAGGAAATGGAGGTGAGTTTCTTTGACTACAGATAAAGGCAATATCAAACAAAAAGAAAATAAAAACTTGAAGAAGGCAAGATTTGATCGTGAAGAATTTGGCCATGGATACGATTTAAGTCCAGATGATTTAGATATTATAGGTCAAAACAAAGCAGCAAAAACAAATACGAAAAAGGCGGCCAATCACCCCGTCAATAATGATAAAAAGAACGATCAGAGGTAAACCGTTGTACTTTCAGTATTCCCTATTATTTATATAAAATTAAAAAAGCAGTATCTACATAAGTAGATACTGCTTTTTTAATGATACCCGAGGCCAGACTCGAACTGGCACGCCTTGCGGCACCGCATTTTGAGTGCGGCGTGTCTGCCATTCCACCACTCGGGCAAATCAATACATGCAGACATATGAAAGTATAATATGGAGGCGGCAACCGGATTTGAACCGGTGATAAAGGTGTTGCAGACCTGTGCCTTACCACTTGGCTATGCCGCCAAATCATGTTGGAGCGGAAGACGAGGTTCGAACTCGCGACCCCCACCTTGGCAAGGTGGTGTTCTACCACTGAACTACTTCCGCAAAAATACTGGGGTACCTGGATTCGAACCAGGGCGTGACGGAATCAAAATCCGTTGCCTTACCGCTTGGCTATACCCCACTAATAAGATGGGGCGAACGAGGGGAATTGAACCCYCGAATGTCGGAATCACAATCCGATGCGTTAACCACTTCGCCACAACCGCCACTATAAAATAAAATTGGCAGGGGCAGTAGGAATTGAACCCACACTGGAGGTTTTGGAGACCTCAGTTCTACCTTTAAACTATGCCCCTAAAGTTGGTGGAGGGGGGCGGATTCGAACCGCCGAACCCGAAGGAACGGATTTACAGTCCGTCGTGTTTAGCCACTTCACTACCCCTCCAATTGAAGATGGTGCCGGCGAAAGGAGTCGAACCCTCGACCTACTGATTACAAGTCAGTTGCTCTACCAACTGAGCTACACCGGCGGGAAAAAATATAATGGTGGCTCAGGACGGAATCGAACCGCCGACACAAGGATTTTCAGTCCTTTGCTCTACCGACTGAGCTACTGAGCCACATTCGAATTGTACTAAGCTTCGAATCTCGTTGTCAGCTTCATTCGTTCGTTCRGTCACGTACGTTAGTACGCTCCTTCACTTACTCATTTTGCTTCCTAGACCTTCTTTGCTTATTCCAATTCTTAACACTTCATAAAAAATGGCGGTCCCGACGGGAATCGAACCCGCGATCTCCTGCGTGACAGGCAGGCATGTTAACCGCTACACCACGGGACCATTTGGTTGCGGGGGCAGGATTTGAACCTGCGACCTTTGGGTTATGAGCCCAACGAGCTACCGTG
>NZ_JBFUJC010000520.1:0-1411 GCF_056401595.1 Paenisporosarcina sp. P4_E4_2
TATGGAGCCTGAACATTCGATGCAGCTCAGCCTGTTTGAAGCGGAAAAGTGGCGCAAGCGAAAGCTGGGTTCAGCCATGGATCACATTCGCAGCAAATATGGTTCGGCCGCTTTACTGCGTGCCGTTTCCTATACAGACGCCGGAACAGCCCGAGCTCGTTCCAAGTTAATCGGGGGACATAAAGCCGAATAAAAAAAGAGGGAGCTGTTACACCCCGGCCATTCTAGTATGGCCGGGGAGTGGGCGATATAAGAAAATCCACATCGCTTATTCGAACTATTTCCTAATCCGAATAATTTCCATTTCGTATCTTCTCTAAATTCCGAACATTTGCTAAACTAATAAAGTCTGAAAAAAAGAATCGGGGGATTACTGCGTGAAAGTATTTTTAGATTTAGGGTGGTTTTTTAAAGAGAGAAAGAAACAGTATATCTTCGGCATCTTGATGCTGATGGTCGTTGCATTTTTGCAACTGCTGCCACCTAAAATAATAGGATATGTCGTCGATGAAATTCGATTGGGTACTTTAACAGGCGAAGCACTTGTGAAATGGCTGCTATTCCTGGCAGGTGCCGCTCTGGCCATGTATATCATTCGTTATTACTGGCGTACAATGATTTTTGGTTCGGCAATTTTACTTGCTCGTCAATTGCGAGAACGTTTATTCCAACATTTTACCCGCATGTCACCTAGGTTTTATCAAAAGCGCCGTGTTGGCGACTTGATGGCACATGCAACCAATGATTTATCAGCCGTTCAACAGACGGCAGGAGCGGGTGTCTTGACGCTAGTCGATTCACTGACTACAGGTGGGTTTGTTATAGCCGCGATGGCAATTACAATCAATTGGAAATTAACGCTCATTGCATTGATTCCCATGCCAATCATGGCGTATTTGACAAATTACTACGGAACGCTGTTGCATAATCGTTTCCACTTTGCCCAGGAAGCCTTCTCGAATTTGAACGATAAAGCACAGGAAAGTATTTCGGGAATCAAAGTCATTAAAACATTTGGTCAGGAAAAAGAAGACATCCAAGACTTTGTACAGTTATCGGATGACGTAGTCGAAAAGAACATACACGTAGCCAAAGTGGATTCACTATTCGATCCAACGATATCGGCAATTGTTGGTACTTCGTTTTTCCTATCAATCGTGTTCGGTGCACGATTTATCATGGCAAATGAAATGTCAATCGGGGATTTAATTGCATTTACTGCCTATMTTGGGTTGCTAGTCTGGCCAATGCTCGCATTCGGCTGGTTATTCAACATTGTTGAACGAGGACGTGCTTCTTACGATCGGATTCGCGAATTGCTTGCCGAACCAATCGATATTGATGACGCGGAACATGCACTAGATGTAAAAGCGCAAGGCGACCTGGATGTTCATATCGATGAATTTAAATT
>NZ_JBFUJC010000521.1:0-1403 GCF_056401595.1 Paenisporosarcina sp. P4_E4_2
AGATAAACACTGTCCAATTTGAGATATCACCTATTGAAATGTAGATATCACCCGACGAATCCTTGATATCCACCCGCGAATCCTTGATTCCAGCAATAAGCCCACAGTAACGTGCCATTTGCGATGCAAATGGCACCATTACAGCGCATTTGAATTGTGCGGATTTCGTGAATTTTAGATATCTGTATTCGATTCCTAGATAACCCAGGCACATTTCAAGATATCCCTTTCTGAAATGTAGATATCACAAGGTGAATCCTCGATATCCACCCGCGAATCCTTGATATCCCCAGCCTGATATCCCCCGATATCCCCAGCTGATATCCTGAAAAGCATTACAAAAATCCCCCACTCTATCAGAGAGTGAGGGATTGGGTCAGGCTTCTATTTTTTCCAAAAGGACTTTTTTTACTAAATTCTCGAGTAACTGTGGCAATTCAACGAATGCACTTTGGATGTGCAGCCGTTCCGTACGTTTGTGTGCGTCTTTTCCGAAGGGTCCCACGTTGAGAACTGGAGCTTTTAGAGTTCGCATTTCATTAAAGGGAATGGAGTACGTATCGCCCCATACAGGTGTGTTGGCTTCAAACACCTGCCATCCCCCATTTGTATCTTCGTAGTTCACGTAACTCAAATCAGAGATTCCATTAAAATAATGAATCTGTTCAATCGCTAGATTAAATTCCGATTTACCCAGCTCTTTAATAAATTCCATACACTCTTCCACTAACGGATCGTCACTCGTATTGACTGCTGGATAATACGGTGGTGCAAAAAGAAGTACGATTGCAGGTGCCAACTCCTGACATTGAATCATCAGTGTATCAACGATTCGGAATGATTTTTCACGATCATCCAATTCCTGTTGATCCCGAACGGTCGTTTTGACTAATTCTACATAATCGTAGCCAAATTTCGAAACTGCGTGATTCATCAATTCCTCGTACTTCAATACCCGTATCTCACCAACTGGTGCTACATCCTCACGAGTACAAATCGCTTGATAGCTTGCGTTGCAATCATCCGCAGCTTCATTCGCTACACCTTCAAAAATCGACATGATTTCAGCAGCATTGCGTTTCATCAGAAACACATTATATAATGCTTTCGCACGATACGGTGTCTGCGCTGAATACTCCATCTTCAAATCTTTTTGCTGAATGGTTACGGGTAATGGGGTCTTCTCACCTAGAACAGTTTCCTGAAATAATGGATTATATTCCATACGCTGCGTTAAAAATGAAGCAATATAATTGGCCGTAATTCCACTAAGCGGTTCTCCCACATGTGTCTCCATGCCGTAAAAAAGGGCTGACGGCATAATTTTTCCGATGGATCCCGAATACAAATAATATTTATCATCACCCGGTTGTTGTGCGAAAACGGGCTCGCTGTTTAAAAAT
>NZ_JBFUJC010000522.1:0-1396 GCF_056401595.1 Paenisporosarcina sp. P4_E4_2
GTATCAGTATGGGCACTCTTATTCTAGCAATTTATACACTACTTGTTTTTTATTTTGGCTATAACACGTATCAGTGGCTCCAAACGTGGGCCCTGCCGGTTCATCCCGTGTTGTTTGGTCTCTTCTGGTTTGTCTGTGCTTTTGGCTACATCATCGGCAAGTTTAACCATGGGCTTAAATATTTTAGTATCATCGGGTCGTACTGGTTCATTGTAATGCAGTACGGCTTGATTTTATTTCCTCTGGCAACGCTTGTTTATTTGATATTGCCTTCCAAGCAAACGATTTTTATTACAGGAAACATCGTGGCGTTTATTTTTCTGATTATTTTCATCGCAGGGACATATATGGCATTTTCACCGGTTGTTCGCTATAAGACAATAAATATCAACAAGGATTCTGGTTCGCTTCGCGAGTTAAAGTTGGTACTAGCATCTGACTTTCACTTAGGTCTTCTTTCCAATAAAAAGCACTTGCAGCGTTTTGTGAATTTGGCTAACGCAGAGCAGCCGGACGTGGTGTTGCTTGCAGGTGATTTGGTGGATGATGATCCGATTTGGTTTGTGAAAGACGGGATGTCCGAGGTCATGAGGCAGTTGAAGGTGACATATGGTGTTTACGGCGTTGTAGGAAATCATGAGTATTACGGACGTAAAATTCCGCTTCTTGTGGAAGAAATGAAGGGAGCGGGCGTCCGGATGTTGCTGGACGAAACCATTTGTGTGGAAAATGCGTTCTATGTAACGGGCAGGGAAGATGCGACGAATGGGAAGCGACAGTCTTTGGAGAGTTTGAAGCCAAAGTTGAATGAGCTTCCATGGCTTGTGATGGACCATACGCCTTTTGATTTAGACACGCCTGCTGAGCTCGGAGTGGATGTACATGTATCAGGGCATACGCACCGTGGGCAGATGTGGCCGAATCATTTATTCACACGTCGTTTATTTGAGCTTGATTATGGGTATAAACTTAAAGGTCAGTTGCACGCTTTTGTGTCATCTGGCTTCGGGTTTTGGGGTCCGCCGCTTCGATTGGGTTCGCGTTCGGAGCTTTGGTCAATCAAAATTACAGTATCGTCGAAATAAATATTGGGAAAAGCCCATTAATCTTGTTACGATAGAAGTTGGAAAGAAATTGTTGCTTGGAGGCTGGACATGGAAAACTGGATTACTGATATTATGAGCCAGTACGGCTACATAGGTATATTTTTACTAATCATGCTTGAAAATATTTTCCCACCTATTCCGTCAGAAGTGATTTTGACGTTTGGTGGTTATATGACAACGCAATCGAGTATGACGGAAATGGGTGTTGTCATATAACCACCAAACGTCAAAATCACTTCTGACGGAATAGGTGGGAAAATATTTTCAAGCATGATTAGTAAAAATATACC
>NZ_JBFUJC010000523.1:0-1395 GCF_056401595.1 Paenisporosarcina sp. P4_E4_2
GTTCGGTGGTGACCGTGAATTATTCGAGAATGCCATTAATGATATGTTGTTGGCAGTCATTCTTGCAATTGTACTTGTCTATATTGTTATGGCTGCACAGTTTGAATCGTTCAAATATCCATTTGTCATCATGTTCTCAGTCCCACTGATGATTATCGGAGTAGCACTGGGGTTGTTTATCACTCAGACTCCAGTCAGTATTACAGCAGTAATTGGCTTATTAGTGCTTGTAGGTATTGTAGTTAATAACGGGATTATGCTGGTCGATTTTATCAATCAACGCAAAAAAGAAGGATATAATTCTTATGATTCAATTGTTTCCTCAGCACGTGATCGAGTGAGACCGATATTAATGACCGCGCTAACCACGATTCTTGGTTTGTTGCCACTAGCGATTGGGATAGGTGAAGGAACTGAGATTAATCAACCTATGGGTATTGTCGTAATCGGTGGTCTGATCAGTTCGACATTGCTGACGCTGTATGTCATTCCAGTAATTTATAGTTTATTTGATCGTGAAACACGTCGAAGTGCAAAAGAACCGATATCTTGAACAGACAACGTCTATTAATAAATAGACGTTGTTTTTTGTTGTTAATTTTCGTACTATTCAATTATTAAGAGTTTCGGAGGAGAATATATGCAAATTCCATTAATTACTGGATTTCCTGGATTCATTGCACGGCAGATTATACAAGAGTTGATATCCCAAAACAAAGTAGAGACGATATACACATTGGTCTTATCTACTCAAATGAAACTCGCTAAAGAAATTTCCCAGGAAATTATGAAAGATTCTCCTAATGTAATGATTAAATTAGTAGAAGGGGATATCACATATCCAGGTTTGGATATTGCTACCGAGGAACTTGAAACACTTTGTAGAGAAGTAAACACGGTGTGGCATTTAGCTGCAATCTATGACTTGGCTGTTGCTAGAGATACCGCGTGGAAAGTAAATGTCCACGGTACGTATCACGTAAATGATTTTGTAAAAACGTTACCGAACTTAACGAGGTATATATATTTCAGTACGGCATATGTAGCAGGGAGCAGAGAAGGTCTACTACGTGAAGATGAATTGATTCGTCCTAAGGCGTTTAAAAATTATTATGAAGAAACGAAATTTGAAGCGGAAGTTCTGGTTGAAAAAATGAAGTCTTTAGTCCCGACAACGATTATCCGTCCAGGCATCGTACGGGGACATTCCATTTCAGGGGAAACAATAAAATTCGACGGTCCCTATTTCTTCATCAATATGATTGATAACCTAAGGAAGCTTCCAGTGATCCCTTACATCGGCAAGTCTCAATCATTGATAAATGTTGTACCAATCGATTTTGTTATTAAAGCAGTGGTATATTGCAGTGAGGATGTAGGTGCTATAGGTAAGAC
>NZ_JBFUJC010000524.1:0-1385 GCF_056401595.1 Paenisporosarcina sp. P4_E4_2
AGTATAGCCATGCTTATTGCCATGTTTTTGAATTTGGATTATTATAGTTCCGCCTTCATTTTGACCGTTTTGTGCATTCAACCCACTAAACGGAAGTCACTACGTGCAGTTTATTCACGTATCATTGCCAGCATCATCGGGGTGGGGTTCGCTTTCGTATTTTTTGAAGGAATCGCGTATCATCCACTAGTTTTCGGCCTTATTTTAATATTATTTATTCCAACGCTTGTATCCTTAAGATTTCAGGATGGCTTTGTTTCTAGCGTTGTCATCCTCCTGCATTTATTTGATGCTAAAGATATGTCATGGTCACTGTTGTGGAATGAAGTTCAATTGATGATTGTCGGATTTGGTGTGGCATTGTTAGTTAACTTATATATGCCTTCAATCGAGAAGGATTTAAAAAAATATCGTTTGGATCTCGAGTCCTTGTATTCGAAGATTTTTCATGAAATTACTTCGTATTTACGAAACGGAGAATCGGATTGGGATGGAAAAGAACTTGTTGAAGCCTCTGAAGTGATTGAAAAAGGAAAAGCTCTTGCTTATCAGGATGTCGAAAACCATTTAAACCGCAGACAAAATCTGCATTACCTATATTTCGATATGCGCGAACAACAGTTCGAAATTATTGAGAGAGTTTTACCGAAAATAACTGCGTTGCCAGTTAATATTTCTCATTGTTACATTGTCGCTGACTTTATGGAAGAATTGGCGAATCACGTACATTCCGGAAATACGGCTCATAAGTTTATATCGAAGCTAGATGAGGTTAAAGAAGACTTTGCTAAGATGCCTCTTCCGAAAGATCATGAAAACTTTCTGGCGATGGCGGCACTTTATCAATTCATCGAAGAGATGGAACAGTATTTACGTATCAAACGTAGCTTTGTTGGATTTAATATGAAAAAAAAGACAGCTTCGAAGGAGTAATAAGATTCCCTTCGAAGCTGTTTTTTTAAARGAACAAGCTTAATCCAAACAAGATACTTGATAAAGCCATCATGATGATCATTAAATAGATGACAAACTTGCGGAAATTAGCATTACGCATGCGAGACAACTCCTTTAACTAGCTATTCTTAAGTTTAGTAGAAACTGAAAAAATTCTCAAGAGGTAGAGTTTTCAAAAAGAAATCGGTACAATAGAGGATGGAGAAAACAGAAGGGTGTGGCTATTTTGAAAAAGGTCGATCATATCGGCATCGCCGTTAAAAGTCTAGATGAAACAATCCCTTATTATACAGAAACATTAGGTTTAACAGTTTTGAAAATCGAAGAAGTAGCTTCTGAATCAGTACGTGTGGCATTCATTGATGCAGGTAACGTCAAACTTGAGTTACTGGAGCCAATGTCTGAACAAAGTGCCATTCACTCTTTCATTG
>NZ_JBFUJC010000525.1:0-1342 GCF_056401595.1 Paenisporosarcina sp. P4_E4_2
GCCCTGGACCTGGTCCGGTTGATCCTAAACCAGAAATACCACCAGCATTCACAGATATTACAAATACTTTCGCAAAAGATGAAATTAATAAGCTTGCAGCGAAGGGAATTATCCAAGGGAAAACGGAAACTACCTTTGCACCAAACGCACAAATTACGCGTGCAGAATTCACCGTATTACTTGCTCGCGCGCTAAACCTTCCGTTGAAGACGTACGAGGGCAAGTTTGATGATGTGAACACAAGTAAAAAGTGGGCATTTGCAGGGATTGAAGCAGCCGCCAATGCAGGCATTGTGAACGGAATGAAGGATGGTAAATTTAATCCAGACGCTCCGATTAAACGTGAAGAAATCGCGGCAATGGTTGTAAGAGCAGTTGAGATTAAAGATAAAATAAAACTAGACAACCTAGAAAAACCAGCTAATTTTAAGGACCATCAATTAATTGGTGCATATGCAATTGATTCTGTCTATAAAGCAACTGCACTAGGTGTTATTAAAGGTAACGAAGGTCAGTTCAATCCTAAAAACAACGCAACACGTGCTGAAGCAGCAGTTATGCTCTATCGTACATTGGACACACTTAAACTACTAGACTGATTTGAAAAAGAAGAGCCGAGTAATTTCGGCTCCTTTTTTAATGCACTCTAAAAAAGTACAGATATAATTAAAATCTAATACAATTAGAAATATTGATAATCACTGTATGCCATTAATATAGAAGAAACGTATGGCCAGTACAAATTCATGGTTTCCCCCTTATCAAACCGCACGTGCCCTATTTAGGCATACGGCTTACCAATATGTTACAACGAGGTTCTAGTGTGATGCATTTCAGGTATTTTGCATCTTGTGAATGCGGAGAGGCGAAAAATACTCTTCACTTTTCATTTTGAAGCGAAACTTGTCTTGATCATATTTTTGTTTTGCCTTGATTTTCTTCTCTTTTGCGAAATCATCGAGTGTTGTACCGTATGATTTGTTGAGGTACAACCATAGACATTGAAGCCTCATTTTATTCACCCTCCCCAGTAATTTGACGAGTAGTAGTTATAGAAGTTTCAATACACCAAAGCATGATTCGAGTGCTTAACTTGTAAAAAACTCGCATATCCAGACACGTAATGGCGCGATTGAGTAATGGTTTCACAAAAAATCCCCCTCAAAATAAGAACGTTCGTTCTTGCTGTGAGGGGGATTCTAATATTGGTCTAGTGAGTATCTCTGGTTTTTTATCGGTAAATTATGGATATAGATTTCAATTTCTTTTGATCGAGCCGCCACCAATCAACCAATTTTGAGGGTTTTCCTGATTTCATCAATGGTTGCCCCGGTATTTAAGC
>NZ_JBFUJC010000526.1:0-1338 GCF_056401595.1 Paenisporosarcina sp. P4_E4_2
CACTAGAAGATGCTATAGAGAGCTTTAAGTCAGAAAATAAAAGGAATCCTAATGATAATGAATTATTTTTCATAAAATCATTTGTTAACGACCATATTATTCAATCACTATAATTCTATAAAATACATCAAAAAATAACCAATGGCCACCTCATTTAAAATTGAAATGAGGTGGCTATTTAATTGGTTATTTTTTGTCAAATACGACATAAGTAGTATATATTTTTCAAATCTCTTGTTGAACTAAACTGCCCCGTTAGTTCAATAAGAAAAGAGCTGCTTAAGCAGTCCGATCTTCAACTAAAGCACCCGTTAGTTGAATAACACAATCCCTTATTTCGCTTCCACAACAAAACTTGTATAAGGCTTTTCATCAATAGTTACATCAATTTTCCATAACCCTAATTTGTCAAATCCGAATTTCGCTCCATTCTGTTCCGTTTCAATATTTTTTTCATGAAGTTTGACAGATTCACCAGTTTCTTTATGTGTAGCCGTCATTTTATATTTTTTTCCATTAAGTTCTTCGAGACTATCCAAGAAATAAACTGCATAAAGTCTTCCTTGTTTCGCTGGAAACTCAGGTTCATTGCTTTCTCCATTTACTTTAATAACACCAAATTTCCCTTTAGTTCCATGCAAAGTTAGATTATCGACATTGAATGTAGGACTTATATTCCAATCTCCATCATTAGCTTTTTCTTCTGTACATCCCAAAAGTAATAAAACTAAAACAAGCAACAGAAAACTTATACTCTTCAATCGAATAATTGAAATGTCATTTCCTCCTTTGTTCCATTTGTTTATTCTTTAAACGTTAAGCTGCCAAAGTAGCTCTAGGATCTTCAACTAAAGCACCCGTTAGTTTCAATAAGCACATACTTTATTCAGAAAAGGTCACAATACAATTAATTAGATAAAGTCGTAAAGAGGTGTATTGAAGAGAATGAAAAAGATGTTAATCGTTTTTATACTATCCCTTGTTGTTATTACTTCTTTTCAAACAACAATCCTTTCATCAGCTGAACCAACTCAAGACTCTGAAGAGCTTAGATTACAGGATATGCTTATGAACATGCTTACTCCTTATATTGCAAAAGATTTGAATAACTATTATTACCCGAAGATTTTAAAGGATTTTTCACCTCAGGTCACTCCATGGAAAATTGAAGTGATTGAAACAAGAAGAGTAAATGGTTTCCGTGGCTTTAAATTAGAAATTACATTTGATATTGAGCCTACCGATGGTGGACACTGGGTTCCAGTAGGGAAGGACCGAATGACCTATGAAATATCTGTTGGACCTGAGGTTAAATTGATAAATCACACGCATCTAAAG
>NZ_JBFUJC010000527.1:0-1319 GCF_056401595.1 Paenisporosarcina sp. P4_E4_2
GAGTCATATGTTGCTATCAGAATTGGCGGTAAAAGAATTAATCCAAGTTGAAGACGGCAAACGATTTGGATTGCTTGCTGATACTGAATTACTATTTGAGCCAACGAGTGGAAAAATCATTGGATTTCTCGTATTAAAAGAACAAGGCAATCGGCCATTTAAATCGAAACCAAGCAGTCAAAATGTCTACATTGCTTGGGAAGATATCGTCCTTATCGGTGAACATCGGATACTCTTCACTAAGACGTCTCATCTACATGCGGATCAATCCATATGACGAACCGAAAGTGGTGTGTCATAGGTACGGATCCTCGCATGGAAAAGCTTGCTACTTTGTTGAAAAACATTGACGAGCAAGTATTATATATCCCATCCAGAGCATGGAGTTATCAAGTGGAACGGGATTTGTTGTCTTTTCAACCAGAAATCATGGTCTTACCTATTCAGCCACTTGAAATTGTAACCGATACAATTGGAATGGAATTTTTTCAAAACGTAAAAAAATGTTTCATCGGAAAATTATCTCCAGAGTGGACACGCTTTTTTGAAGCAAGTGAACTGAATACCGTAGCCTACCTTGAAGATGAACAATTTATTTGGTTGAATGCAAAGTTAACGGCAGAAGGATTTATTGCTGCCTATTATCTAGAAGAACATGAAACCGTTGCAGGCAAACAATTTATGATATCCGGTTTCGGGCGAGTAGCAAAATTGTTGGCGACACAGCTTAAACGGATGGATGCACATCCACTGATAGTCGTACGCTCACCAGTTCAATTGGCTGAAGCTCAGGCGATGGGCTACGAAGTGAAAAAATTAGAAAAAGGAATTTCGTGTGATCAGGCAATATTCATCAACACAATTCCTGCAAAATGGTTAACAGAAGATTATCAATCGTTACTAAAAACCAGCAAACGGTTTTATGATATTGCTTCCGCTCCTGGCTGCTTAGAATTGGAGGGCGATTATGCTGAATGCTATCGCCTCTGTACTTCTTTGCCAGGGCAATTTTTGAAAGAAGATGCATCAAAAATATTGTTTAAATGTTTGACAGAATCAGCTAAAGATATCTAAGGAGGAACGGTGTGCTAACAGGTAAACGAATAGGTTTTGGTATAACAGCATCACATTGTACGTATGAAGAAGTGGTTCCGAAAATCACTATTTTGAGAGAACAGGGTGCAGTGGTTGTACCAGTCGTTTCACATTCCGTGCTAGTAGCTGCCACTCGCTTTGGCACAGGGGATGAATGGGTAAGAAAAATAGAGGATGCTGCTGGGGCAAAAGTAATTTCTACTATTGCCGATGCGGAACCACTC
>NZ_JBFUJC010000528.1:0-1318 GCF_056401595.1 Paenisporosarcina sp. P4_E4_2
ACATTAAGTTGAATAGTAAAAAAAGGATGGATTATTGACATTGAAGATTATAAAAGACACTGCTATCTTGACCGCATTTATTTTTATTTCAAACTTTGTTATCAGGCTTATCTTTAATCTAGATAATATCATAGAAGAATTTGAGGAAGGAGTTTGGGCAGGATTAGGAACGTATCTATTCTCTATAGTAACGCTGTTTCTTATTATTTTTCTGATACTGTTAGTAGCTAGAAATGTATTTAAGCCAAAAAAATCTAAGAACGAACACGACCGTAAGCGAGGAAACAGCTAAAAATTTTGAGGAATGTAAAGGGTTTGCCTATTCCTTCCACCCAGAACCTTTACAGATTATCATCAAAACAGATTTTGAAAGATCAAAGTGGTGGTGGAATTCCGATGAAAAAGTAAAAGAAATAGAAAAATATGTACAAGAGATAATTAAACTTAAAAGTGAAGAATTATTAATCGAAGAAATACCTTATGAAATCATAATAAGAGATAAAGAGACTAAGGAATTGAATTAAAACGAACACTTGCGATTTGTTGAGTTAAAAGCGTTTTTCTTATTCAACTAACGGGTGCTTTAGTTAAACAAGACCATCATTTCGATGGTCTATTTTTACGTCCAAAACATCAAGTAGATTTCGGCGATCCTGTGTGAAATGTTACACTTAAACTTACGCAGCAGTTTAGTTGAATAAGTAACCTGAGATATAATTGTAGTAAATTGCTTTAAGTTAAGGTAGAGGTAGTATTGTTAGGGAGTGAGCAACAATGAACAAATATGATAAATATGTAAGTAAAGCGAATCGTTACGAAATTTTCGGGTTTAGAAAAAAAGCAATAAAAATAATGGAATTAGCAATAGAAGAGCCATTTTCAAAATTAGAAATGGGAAGTGGATTAATTTATATTGGTTTAATGTATCGTAAATTAAATGATTTAAACAAAGCGAATATATATTTTGAAAATGCTCTAAATTTATGCAAAGACGAACAGTATCCTTATAGTTCTAACATTAAAATTATTATTCAAAGTTTTTTAGAGAATGAAGAATTAGAAAAGGCAATGAAATGGATTCATCATTTAACTGAAAGAGCCAACTATGATGAAAAGTTTTCCAAATTAAAAAAACTGAAATTAGAATAAGGGCAATGTTTGACTATTCGTTTCCTAACAGTAAATCCTTATTCAACTAACGGGTGCTTTAGTTGAAGATCATTGAGTTGCTTTGCAGCCCTTTTCTTATTGAACTAACGGGGCAGTTTAGTTGAACAATCAAATCAAATAAAATGTATTTAAAAAGGGAGATACAGGT
>NZ_JBFUJC010000529.1:0-1311 GCF_056401595.1 Paenisporosarcina sp. P4_E4_2
CGTTGGCGCACTCCATACAGTATTAGGAAAACTTCGCACAGCCGGTAAATATAATAAGGCTAAAGACGAACTGGAATATTTGTTGAAAAAAATCCCGGCAGTCGGTGGAAAACTGGCAGCTACGGCGGAACGGGTTAAAGACAGTTTAAAATATTTACTAGTTTCAGGTGTGTTTTTCGAGGAACTTGGATTTACGTATTTAGGTCCTATTGACGGACATAATTACGAAGATTTGCAAGAGAATTTGTTATACGCGAAAAAAATGAAGGGACCAGTATTGGTTCATGTCATCACGAAAAAAGGCAAAGGGTACCGCCCGGCAGAAGAAGATAAAATTGGTACTTGGCATGGGACAGGTCCTTATAAAATGGAGACCGGTGCATTCGTAAAGTCTTCGACAAAAGCACCTTCATGGAGTGGATTGGTCGCTGAAACCGTGTGTAAACTTGCACGTGAAGATGAGCGGATTGTAGCTATAACACCTGCGATGCCAGTTGGTTCGAAATTAGAAGGCTTTGCGGCTGAATTCCCTGAACGCATGTATGACGTCGGCATTGCTGAACAACATGCAACCACTATGGCGGCCGGCCTTGCCACTCAAGAAATGAAGCCGTTTTTAGCCATCTACTCAACTTTCCTGCAACGCGCTTATGACCAAGTTTTACATGATATTTGTCGTCAAAATTTAAATGTCTTCATCGGAATTGACCGATCAGGACTTGTTGGCGCTGACGGGGAAACCCATCAAGGCGTATTCGATATTTCATTCCTACGTCATTTGCCAAATATGGTAATCATGATGCCTAAAGATGAAAATGAAGGTCAGCATATGGTGAAAACCGCCATCGATTACAATGATGGTCCAATTGCATTGCGCTACCCGAGAGGGAATGGGCTCGGTGTTCCGATGGATGCAGAATTACATTCCATACCGATTGGTTCATGGGAAGTTTTAAGAAAAGGTTCGGATGCGGCAATTTTAACATTCGGTACCACAATCCCAATGGCTATGGAAGCTGCAGAACGATTGGCACTGGAAGGTATCCAAGCAGAAGTTATCAATGCAAGGTTCATTAAACCACTTGATGAGGGTATGCTGCATAAATTAGTGGAACGTAATCTTCCAATATTTACTGTGGAAGAGCGATTTTACAAGGCGGATTTGGAAGCAGCATATTGGAATTTATGCAAGACCATGAGTATACGGGCGTTTCCGTTAGTCGAATGGGCATTCCAGATCAGTTTATTGAACACGGAAACGTTGATGAACTGTTAAATGAAATACATTTAAATTCGGCTGAATTAATCACC
>NZ_JBFUJC010000530.1:0-1311 GCF_056401595.1 Paenisporosarcina sp. P4_E4_2
GAGTATTATCACTCTAAAAAGAAGAAAATTAGGGGATGGAAGCGTCACAAGAGGAAAATAGAAAAATGGAGACAAAATGTATTCGACTTAGAAATTGATTACATACGAGAAAATCAAAAAGATTACGCAAAGTTGCGGATTCATCCATTTTATTCGTTAGTCCGTACAAACCCACCAAATTGGTATAACCGTTTATTGTTAAGCAAAATGATAGATGTATATCTAAACTGGTATGAAAAAATGGCGAAAGAAAATGAAGACTTTTATCTAAAGATTTGGTTATATGAACCTGAATTTATCAATTCCCAAATTGTTGTCTCGTACAAAGACTGTATAAATTTTTACAATGATACCTTTGATAAAAACACTATTAAAAAGGTCTTTCCACTTCATAAATATGAGTCATTAAAGGATAAATTAGCAATGTTTGATTGGGAAGCCCACATTGATGCCGAAAAGTATTGGGAAGAGGAAATTAAAGAAGATATAGAGATAGGGTACAGAACAAAAGAAGAGGTAAATGAGATACTAAATAAATCTTATAAAACCGAAAAAATTAAACTTAGCTATGGAAGTGACACCATTTATAAAGTAAATGTTGGAGATGTTTGGGTGGGAACTTTAAAAAGATGATGGAGTACCCCTATGAAGACTGCTCTCAGTTCTTCATTAAAATATATACCTACCATAGAAGCCATATTTAACTAACGGATGCTTTAGTAAAAATCATCGGGCTGCTTAGGCAGCTTTTTTTCTTATTCAACTAACGGGGCAGGTTAGTTCAATAAGATGAAACCAATTTATTGTTCATTCGTAATTATATTAAGAACATCAGAAAAATAGCGATTCAATCATTTGAAAAACAATTATATAAGGATTTGCTTTTATTGTAATTTTTAAATATATCTAAAGTGGAGGTTTACAAATGAAACATTCTACGAAAGCAACAGAATGCCCTAAATGTGGTGGAAAAGAATTGGGGAAAGGTGAAAATGGTGGTAGTGGATATGCAGATATTCTTCCATCTAATAAGTTGAGCTTTGGATCAGAAGTTGAATACACTATTTGTACTGAATGTGGATTTATAATCGAAAGCTATGTAAAAAAGCCAGAGAAATTTAAGGGGACACTTTAGATGTTCTTCAAGTAACGGGTACTTTAGTTGAACAAGCTCGTTCGACGAAAAGGACATTCCTGGTATTACAAGGGATGCCCTTTTTACTAAACTATAGGGTATTTTGCTAGAATTCAAAGTCTAGAATCATTTTACTGGTTTGACCTGCAAACTTATAATTATAGGACCCTTGCAGG
>NZ_JBFUJC010000531.1:0-2133 GCF_056401595.1 Paenisporosarcina sp. P4_E4_2
AAAGAATACCGTGATCAAATCACACATATTGAAACGGTTATGGAAAAACAAAAAATGACGACCAATGATTTTACCGATCGTGATATTTTTGGTTATGCCATCGATAAGGGCTGGATGTGTGTGCAAGTATTCTTTGTACGCCAAGGGAAGTTAATCGAGCGAGATGTTTCATTATTCCCGTTATATCAAGATCCAGAAGATGAATTCCTGACGTTCCTCGGCCAGTTTTATGATAAACCGCATCATATCAAGCCAAAAGAAGTATATTTGCCAAGTGCGGTGGATTTGCAACTGGCAAGCCAGCTTCTTGAAGAAGTAAAAGTGGCTTCTCCGAGTCGTGGGCAGAAAAAACAAATGATTGATTTGGCGACAAAGAATGCAGAAATCGCTATCCATGAAAAATTCCAGCTCCTAGACCGACAGGAACAACGAACGATTGGTGCAGTGGAAGAACTGGGGATTGCAATGGATATTGCGCCTCCTCTTCGAATTGAGGCATTCGATAATTCACATATTTATGGATCTGATGCCGTCTCAGCAATGGTATCGTTTATTGATGGAAGACCGAATAAAAAGGACTATCGAAAATACAAAACGAAAACAGCTGCCCGTCATGATGATTACGGAGCCATGCGTGAAGTCATTCGCAGACGTTATACGCGTGTGCTGAAGGATGAATTGCCTCTTCCCGATTTAATTGTCATTGATGGTGGGAAAGGGCAAATGGAAATCGCCCGTGAAGTGATCGAAGATGAACTCGGTTTGTCTATTCCGATTGCAGGATTAGCCAAGGATGCGAAGCACCAGACATCTTCGTTGTTATATGGGGAACCCCCACAGATCATTCCCTTGAAACGAACAAGTGAAGGGTTTTATTTGCTACAACGGATTCAGGACGAAGTGCATCGATTTGCGATTACATTCCATCGGCAACAGCGTGGGAAACAGACGATTGCTTCCGCTTTGGATGGGTTTGAAGGAATCGGTCCGAAACGCAAAAAAATGTTGTTGAAGCATTTTGGTTCTGTAAAACGAATCAAAGAAGCATCCGTGGAAGAGCTGAAACAATCAGGTTTGCCATTGCAAATCGCGGAATCCATGTCTGAATATTTTCAAAATGAGTCATTGTCAAAAGAGTGAGTATATGATATTCTTGACTCACTGAAATTGAATCACTGATGTATGTTCAACAAGGAGCATCCGCTTCCTTTTGAACAAACATCGAATAAGTGGTGATAGAGGCGCGGAAATCAACAGTAGCTTTCTCGAGGATGAACAGATCCATTGAAGGAAAGTGAAAGGGAAATTCTTCTTTGGAAATAAGGGAGAGTTTACATTGAGTCGCATTGTCATGAAATTTGGTGGTACGTCCGTCGGTAACACTGAACGGATCCGTAATGTCGCAAAACGCATAATCGGTGAAACAGCAAAAGGCCATGAAATCGTAGTAGTCGTATCAGCGATGGGGAAAACGACAGATGAATTAATGAGTCTGGCTGGGGATTTATCAGCAGAACCTTCAAAACGTGAAATGGACATGTTGCTGTCAACAGGGGAACAAGTAACAATTGCTTTGTTGACAATGGCACTTCAACATATGGGGCAAGATGCGGTTTCGTTTACGGGATGGCAGGCAGGAATCGGAACGGAATCCGTTCATCGCAATGCTCGAATTGAAAATATAGATACTGTTCGTATGGAGCAGGCTTTGTCGGATGGAAAAGTGGTTGTTGTAGCCGGTTTCCAAGGGATGGATACGTATGGAGAAATTACGACACTCGGACGTGGTGGTTCGGATACGACGGCGGTTGCAATTGCAGCATCGCTAGGAGCGGACCAGTGTGATATTTACACGGATGTCGATGGCATCTATACGTCAGACCCTCGATATGTGGATGGGGCAAGAAAATTGCAGGAGCTATCCTATGACGAAATGCTGGAACTTGCTAACTTAGGAGCTGGGGTTTTGCATCCTAGGGCAGTGGAATTCGCTAAAAATTATTGCATGCCACTAAGTGTCCGTTCTAGCTTAAGTGAAGATACAGGAACCATATTATTGGAGGAACCTACTATGGAAAAAAACTTGATAGTGCGTGGTGTCGCATTCGAACCGGAAATTGTTAGGGTTACGGT
>NZ_JBFUJC010000532.1:0-1308 GCF_056401595.1 Paenisporosarcina sp. P4_E4_2
AAAAAAAACATTGTTTCCAATTATGTTAAATAGATAATCGTATATGTTCAATCTACCCGATGTTTTAAACATATTGTCAAGGTATAGCAAACTTATGGTCCTACTATCTATCCCCATTGTGTTGAATAAATCCAAAATGCTACTTATGATAGATTTGTATGATATGGCAAACATTATTGTTAAATTGATAAATACAAATGATATTATCCACTTTCTTGGAGTATTTTTTGAAAATATAAACATAATTAAGATAAATATTAAAAGAGAGAGGAAGGCTCCCCTAGATCCAAAAACTAAAACACTTAAAAAGGAAGTTAAACCGAGTATAAAGTCAGTTTTTCTTTTTATTACTATCCCGCTGTACAATAGAAATGCTGCTATTAAAGTCATCGCATTTGAATAAATCATATATATGCTACCGGTATATGCATCTAAAACAAAGAAAAGTTCTAACAATATTATGACTGACATAATCCTTGCAGTTACAATAAAATACTTTTCTAATTCTTCAAAGGAAATTACATTTGCTCTTATAATTGCAAAAGTAGTTATTGAATATATTAAATATGGAATTATTTTTGATATATATATTATGTTTTGTGGGAAAAATATAAATAAAATTGCTATAGTTATAATAAGAAACATAACTAGGTATATAACATCCAATTTTATTTTTCTAATTAAGAATAAGGTACACCAAGATATGAAAATAAAAACAAAGTTTAAATAATATAAATAGTTAATGGCACTTATAACAACTTTATTTTCTTGATGGATTCCAGCAAAATACGAAATTTGATTAAGAAAAACACACATTAAAACAACATATATCATGCAATACAAAAATAACTTTCCGTCATTATTTCTACTGAATTTTTTCATATATTTTTCACCACCTTATCAAAAGAAAAGAATTAATATAGTAATATTATTCTCAATATTATTATATTACTCTCCTATCTTTTTAAGCCACAATCTATGAAACTGACAATATCTAAGTATGCTAATTTTAAAAATAATCACTCTAATGTAATCCTTTACTGAAATTGCTTTTCCATTCACAAAACTTTTATCGATTTCTAGCTTTTGTTTATCTCCGAATTCATAGCCCATATAGATTGCACTTAAAAAAACCTTAAGTAAATATCTATTTAAAAGATTCTTAAGTTTGTTATCACCAATCGATTTATAGTATTTATTCAATTCATAACATGTATCTAACAAATCAATTGCATTTTTTGTTTTGTTTTTTTCTTGGGTTATCGAATGTTCTCTAATAACATAGTTATGCATTTTATAACTATGTTA
>NZ_JBFUJC010000533.1:0-1281 GCF_056401595.1 Paenisporosarcina sp. P4_E4_2
CATCTAAAGACGTATAAATACCCTCCCGAATAATAAATAGGCTTCAACTAAACTGCTCCGTTAGTTGAATAGGAAAAATGGCTTTACTCCTTATTGAAGTAAAGCACCCGTTAGTTGAACAAGTTAGTGTACCTATTATTTAATTTTTTTAGCTACATAATCCCCGTAAAAGTATGAGTTATATAGATGATCATATTTAGGTGTAGCAATTATAGTATATTTACCATTTTCATCAACTTCAAATAAAGCTACATTATTATACTCCCATCCTACCGAATGATCAGGATTTGAATCATCTACCAACATATCAATGTTGTATATCCCTTTAGTTAATACCCCACTTTGTTGAAAGTCCACTATTAAATCCTTAGCTTTTGGAATAGGATGTTTATTTTTATTCATGTCAAATTCAAATAAAAAATTCACCACACCTATATACCTCGAATTATAATTTTCACGCCGAGGATCACTTGGTTTCAATGTAGGTAAAAGAGCATTGGTATCAATCTTTTGGGTCTTTTTAAAATCTTCTAATACTTCTTGAGAATATACTATATTTAATTCAATATTATCGAAAGGGAACATGTAGGCAGGTTCTCCATCCTCAATAACAACTTTTTGAGGATATTTTACTAATCCATACTTTTTTATTATTTTATTCGTCGCGTGAATAACTTCAGGATGCTGCTCTATATATGCACCTTTAAACATTTCTAAATAAAAATCATCACTTGATTCTTGAACAAAATTATAGATAATACTTTTATCCTGATGAGTCTCCTTTTCAAAAGTAAGTCTTGGATACGCTGAATACGGTTTATCAATTCTTAAATGAGTATCGTAATTATAATCTACCAAGAAATTGTTTTCTGCTGTTATAATTTGAAACTCCTTTTCAAATCCATAATTAGTTTTTAAATAATCTTGAACTGGCTTTTTTAAATCATCTTTAGAGTCACATCCATTTAGAATTAGGATTGAAATACTCCCTAAGATGATTTGAGTCAATTTTTGAATATTCATCAATCCACTATCCTACCTTTCTTAAATTATTAATAATTATGTCATTCCTTATTCAACTAAACCGCTCCGTTAGTTGAATAAGCTCTAACGACTATGTAAATGGTTATTAAATTTAATTAATGCTTCATTTATTTCTTTTCTTAGTTGTTGTTCTGATATTTCGTATGGAGTCTCTTGTCCAGGAAGACACTCATGCCAGTAACAATCTGCTGATTCAAATAACCCATTCAGAATTTCAAATAAGGGTTTGCCCATTAC
>NZ_JBFUJC010000534.1:0-1270 GCF_056401595.1 Paenisporosarcina sp. P4_E4_2
ATATAATGTCGTACCTGATGAATGTCTAGTTAACTACGATATTCGCTTTGTGCCAGGACAAAAATGGGAAGATATTATTGAAGAAATGACTGAACTTGCTCAATCTATTAACCCCAAAAATATTGTCAAACCTGGCGGTAAAACACCCGCCATTACAACAACCGAAGATAATGCTTTTGTTCAATCTCTTGCTGGTGTTATAGCACAAGTAACACAAAAAGAGGCTGTGTTATTCGGGCAGCATGGAGCTGCGGATACACGTTACTATGCAAAAACTGGTGCTGGAGCAATTGAGTTCGGACCAAGCGGAGACGACTGGCACGGACCAGGAGAGTATGTATTGATATCATCCGTTGAGCAATATGCAGACATTTTAACGAAATATGCATTGATTTGAAACCTCTACTAATGTTGTAACGTATTAAATGGCAGTAAGCATTAAAGGAGGAGTATTAATGGATAATCAACGTATATTATCCGCTTTGTGTTATTTCAGTATTTTATTCGCTCCATTCTTATTGCCATTAATCGTATATTTCGTTTCACCGACAGCTGAGGTTAAGTATCATGCGAAACGCTCTCTTCTGTCACACTTGATTCCCGTGGTGCTCGGAATTGTCGGGTTCATTGTATTAGTGATTGGTTCAATCGCAGTATTCAGCACGACAGTTGATGGTACTGCAGAGCCTAGCACATCATTTAACTTCCTGACTGCAGGACTTCCTTTCTTGTTTATTGCAGTCTATGGTATTCTTTCTCTTATTGTACTGATCTGGAATATCATCCAAGGAATTAAAGTACTGCAATAGGTTTACCTTGGGCTCTTTACGGGAATTAAATTAATATACAATACTGACAGGAGCGATACACATGAGAATCGGTAACTTAGTTAAGACCGCTGTAAAGTTTGCGCCAATTATTATTCCAATCGTAAAAAAAGTATTGGATTCAAGAAAACGCTCCACAACAATAACATATCCACGCAAATAAAAAGTTGGAACTCATTAATCTGAGTTCCAACTTTTTTTATATCATCGTTTTCATTTCAGATATGGCAATATAGTCTTCTTCCAAAAATGATGATGGCAGTGCGGCAGATTCATCTCCAGCTGCCGTTGCCTTTGCCCCTTGACGGTCTTTCATAATCTGTTCGAAGCTCAGTGGATTTGCAGGAGGAATCTCCCCTGCCAATACCTGCATGCCACCTTTAGCATAGACATTGAAGAAGCTGTTAGCCATTGCTCTGTATCCTTCAGCATTAGGATGCACA
>NZ_JBFUJC010000535.1:0-1267 GCF_056401595.1 Paenisporosarcina sp. P4_E4_2
CTTGCTACTTGAAGATGCAAGAATATTAATTGGTATATTCTGAATAAAGAGACGAAAATCCTGCATTATTTAGTTTCCAGCAAAAAAAATTATTTTTCACATTTCTCTAGCGCAATAGTGATGAACATAAAAAACCCTTTGAACTATTTTAAAGTTCAAAGGGGTATTGTCAGTATGTTAAACTTGCTGCAACAAGCAATCCTACAACGATAGAAATCGAAAACAAACTGAATCCAATAGCTAAATTGCCATTTTCCACTTCTTTCGCCAAGTCTGTTTTTGGCGTGAGTCCATATTCCACAATCCAGTAAGCGATTACTTGAGTCGCAATACCCACCAGACCCCAGATAAAGGCATCAAGCAAATTTACGCTCCCAGCCCAGACGGTATAGATGACAATGCCCAGACCGATTGCTTTCCCCCACAATTTTAAAGCCACTGCAATATTGCCTTCTTTAATCAATTTTAATTCAGAAAACTTTGTGGTAAAAGCAAACACGGTAAGCCCCAAAAGCATGAGCAAGACGCCAACTCCAAAGTGCGCTAAAAAGTTTCCAACAGTTTCTCCTGTAATATATTCCATCATAATTATCATCCCTTCAATCTATCTTCTATGCCAATCGGTAAAAAATATGATAAGTTATTCGTTATTGCCCCACCTGCACGTATTCCAATTGCGCCCGCTTGATCATTCAGCAAAAAGCAGCCATACATCAAATGGACCTGTTTTCTGCCAGAAGTCGTCTGGACTTCTGTTTCTGGCAATGGATAWAAAGCTTGATAGACTGGTAAATTATCGACGTAAGTTTTCTGGGGCTCTTCGTCAATGGTTTYGCCAGCTCCGTTGAATATCTCTACCGTATCGCCTTCACGTCCAAAAGAGGGCTTTCGGACATAGGGCATATTCATTTTTAAGAATTCATCAGGTTCCAAATAAGTTGGTAAAAAATATTGCTCAATCACTTGATGTTCTTCAGCGGTGAAATACTGGTCATCCTCATGTAAGCCCCATATAAGTGCCTGGACTGCCTTTGATTGCAATAAAAAAGCAGAAGGAGGATTGATGACCATCACTTTTTTCTCAATAATGAGTTTGATCAGTTCCTGCCCAATGTTCTCGTCGGTCGTTGGGTCTTTGTCATTCACTAAATGTTCGACCGGGTACGTTTGTCGGTATAAAATATCGATCCGTTCCCCACTTGGAGTAAAAAGGCCAGAATCCGTGATAACCCCATTCTCCTCCACAGGTTCCGTCAGTACTTGAAGC
>NZ_JBFUJC010000536.1:0-1265 GCF_056401595.1 Paenisporosarcina sp. P4_E4_2
ATTGTAAATGGTGAGGCGGCGGCGCCTTGATCGTATCGAGTTTCAATCGGCATATAAATCATTTCCGCTATGTTTGGGTAAACGATGACGGTCTGTTTTAATGGAAGTACATGTGTTTTTTTCACCCAGCCAAAAAAATCACTTACGGAAATTTCAATACCATCCAAAGAATGTTCGCCACGTGGCATCTGATCGATTTCATAGGTCCACTCGATGTTTCGTTGAAACCCTACCATTTTCACAGTTTTCAATTGTTTATTTGCATGTCTGATAAGGGATGCACTTTGAGTGACTTCCTTTACGACAAGATAAAGCATTGGAAAACGTGACGGTCTTTTTAATTTCACCGTCACAATCAATTTCCCACCTTTGCGGATTTGAGCAGTTTGAATATAGCGCTCAATTTCTATTTTCGAAATGGGACTGAAGAAGAATGCAATGGAATATAAGGCAAACGGAACTATTGAGTAAAAAATGAACCAACTGACGAAACCACCCTGGAACATGGCAAATGCAAACGAAAAAATGACTAGAAAGAGGACAAAAAGGAGTCGTCCTCCAATTGCCCATGTCAAGTTAGCTTTCTTCATTGTTTAACTAACCTTTTAATTGGAACATTCGKTTTGGCTAAGATACGTTCCACAATTTCCTCTGGTGTTATGCCATCATAGCGGGCTTCTGAACGTAAAATCATGCGGTGGCTGAAAACAAATGGTGCTAAATATTGAATATCGTCAGGTGTTACAAAGTCTCTTCCCTTCAACATCGCAAACGCCTGCGATGCCTTCATCAATGCCAGTGACCCACGAGGACTGACACCTAAGTAAATATATGAATCTTTTCTTGTACGGTTTGCTAAATCGACGATGTAGTTTTTAATTGTATCGTCGACCACGATGTCTTTTACTTCTTTTTGCATAAGAATCAGATCCTCCAAAGAAATGACAGAATTCAAGTTTTCTATTGGAACTGACTTCTCTGCACGCTTCAATACTTCAATTTCTTGTGTGTGTGACGGGTATCCCATACGAAGTTTTAAAAGGAATCGGTCCAATTGCGCTTCTGGAAGCGGATATGTCCCCTCGTATTCTATCGGGTTTTGAGTGGCCATTACGAAAAACGGTTTAGGTATCGTCATGGTTTCACCATCAATTGTCACGGTTGCTTCTTCCATACCTTCCAAAAGTGCTGACTGAGTTTTAGGGGAAGTCCGATTGATCTCATCCGCCAATACGATATTTCCCATTATCGGACCTGGTCTGAAT
>NZ_JBFUJC010000537.1:0-1261 GCF_056401595.1 Paenisporosarcina sp. P4_E4_2
ATCCATCCCCATCCCTTCATCTCGAATGACAATGATTCCATGAGTTTCACTTTCATGAAGGGATAAATGAACAGTTGTATTTTCCGGCGAATAAGTAATGGCATTTGTCAGTAAATTCATAACCACTTGAATCAAACGGTTCATGTCCCCATMCACAATGACCTCATGGTTTATGTTTGAGATAAACGTCATTTGTTTCTCATCAAGACGAGGACTTGTCATCTCAGCAGCACGCCTCATGACTTCACGTAAGTTCGTTTGAGCAAACTCTACGGAGAACCCATGTTGCTCAATTTTCGAAAGTTCCAATAGGTCTTGAATTAACATTTGCAGACGATTGCTTTCTTTATGGATGATTTCCAAAAAAGAAAGTAACGTCTTTTTGTCATTCATGGCCCCATCCAATAACGTTTCCGAAAAACCTTTAATCGATGTAATCGGTGTTCGCAGTTCGTGGGAAACGTTCGCCACGAAATCTTTCCTGATTTGCTCRAGACGCACAAGATCGGAAATGTCATGCATGACGATAACAACACCTAGCCATCGACCATGTTCACCGATAACTGGGGCACCATAAACTTCCATATGGCGTATTTCCTGCTGGATGACGATTGCCATTTGCTTACGTGAAGAAGATTCCATTAAAAAGACGTAGTCGATGAACTTTTTCAATTCATCAGGTAAGTCCACTCTTTTAAAAAGTTCATCCTGAACATCTTGTGCGCTGAATTCAAACTGATCAACAAAAGTCTTGTTGACAATACTGATTTGACCTTCCCGGTCGATCATCATTAAGGCACTGCCCATATTTTCAATAAGTGTTTTTAATCGTTCCTTTTCCATTTCTCGTACTTTGAACAATTCCTGCAAATTCCTTGCCAGGATATTGATGGAAGTGCCGAGCTGCGCCGTGGTTGCAAAGTCGTCTTCGTATGCCCTCGCCCGATAATTGCCTTTGGCAAGCTCAATGGCAACTTCGGTCACATTATCAATTGGTTGTGCGTAGCGTTTCGTCAATCGATACGAAAATATAATGGCAATGACAAATGCTCCTAGCAAGACTATCACTATGGTTTTCCAAAGTTGTTGCCGAGTATCAATAAAGTCACTGCTAGTGCGGTCGCTTGAGAGCACATCCGTAATTTCCGCTTTTTGTGAGTCATTGATTTCACCATTTGATTGTTCAATAATCTGTGAAATTTCCTCTACTTTTTCAATCGAATTGCTTCGAACAGATTCCTCCACGTATACAGGAAAAAGC
>NZ_JBFUJC010000538.1:0-1259 GCF_056401595.1 Paenisporosarcina sp. P4_E4_2
GTCAAAAGCATGGGAAGCATTTGAATCTGATAAAAGGATCGAAGGCTTTTCTTCACAGACATTAAAGGCTTATCGGCTCCAATTATCATTACTTATTGATTATTTTAAGGATGTTGAAATAACTACTCTTGAAACAAATCAATTGAAAGAATACCTTGCGATTTCAGGGAAGCATTTAAAACCAGCCAGTCTTGCACATAGAATTCGATTTCTAAAATCGTTATTCCGTTGGTCCCATGAAGAAGGGAACATACGAAAGAATCCGGCTGCGAAAATTAAAGAACCTAAAGTAGGTAAGCGAATACCCAAGTATTTAACCGAACGGGAGATCGAACACCTTCGTGAATCCTGTCATACCCCAATGGAAAGAGCGATGTTCGAATTCATGTTTTCTACCGGTTGTCGAATTGGCGAAATAGTTGCGTTAGAAAAGAACCATATTAATTGGTCCAATCGATCCGCGATTGTTAGAGGAAAAGGTGATAAGGAGAGGGAAGTTTATTTTAATATACGTTGTGACATATGGCTTAAACGGTATATTGAAAGTCGTAATGACAATAATCCTGCCATCTTTGTAACAGCAAGACAGCCACATAAAATGAGTGTCGCTCAGATGCGTTACATCATCAAGCGGATCTCCAATCGTGCTGAAATTAATAAAGAGATTCATCCGCACCWACTTAGACACAGCTACGCAACTCATTTGTTGAATAATGGAGCTCCTATTGAAGTCATACAAAGTCTTATGGGGCATGAGAAAAGTGAAACCACAAGGATATACGCTCAATTAAGCGGGAGGTTAAGGAAAGAGTATTATCAGAAGTACTTTTAAATGTAAATGTAGCAACGTCTTAAATGACGTTGCTCTACTTGACTAAAGCATCCGTTAGTTTAAGAAGATTAACCGAGTTTCACACTGTAAAACCTCATTGCTTTTGGAATACCTTCTATTTCAAAGACTCCATTCATTATTAAATGTCTCACTTTATATTTAACAAACTGGTCGCCAATATATTGATTTAAATTCCCAATGACTTCACCGATTACTCTCGCTGATTTCATAAAATATATTTCATCCGTTTCTGCAAAACCCTTATATTCAGGTTCAACTCGATCGAAAACAACCCTTATCTTCATTTATTCCTTCGTTTTTGCGTTAATCCTTCTTTCCAGCCCAAAAACCCTTATACATCAAGTTTTTTTGGCGTTTCATGGTGAATTATTTGCGTTAATACCGTGCATATGAATAACTACTTCAT
>NZ_JBFUJC010000539.1:0-1258 GCF_056401595.1 Paenisporosarcina sp. P4_E4_2
GCCTTTTCCAACTTGGAAAATAGGGCTTAAATGATGTGCTTGACTACGTAAAAAACGTTTTTGTTTACCTGTTAACATGTGGACCTCCTAGTGTTTGTTCGACTTGCTCTATCGTTTGTTTCGTATCAGGTTTGCGATTTGTCCACTTTTGAAATGAGAATGCTCCTTGATGTACAAACATCCCAACGCCATTTAAACAACGTGCTCCTCGATCTTTTGCTTCCGCCAAAAAAGGCGTCAATAATGGATTATACACAATATCCGCAACAATTGCTGAAGATGTTACATTTTTAAGTGACATTGGCTTGTCCACTTTTGATGTTTTCATGCCTGCAGGCGTTGTCTGGATAATGATTTGAAACAGTGCAAGTTGTGATTCAGCTTGTGAAAGTGACATCGCACGATCACCATCTATATCATTAATTAATCGTTCCGCAGATTCGATTGTACGGTTTGCGCAGGAAATATGTACATATCCTTGAGCTTTCAGTGCGAAGGCTATCCCTCTTGCAGCGCCACCAGCACCCACAATTAATATGGGCAAATTTTTAAGATTTGCACCCATCGCTTCTTCAAGCGAATTGACAAAGCCGATGCCATCCGTGTTATATCCTGTCAGTGAACCATCCTCTTCCACCACTACCGTATTGACTGCGCCCATTAAGGCCGCTGTCGTATCAATATGATCCAGCAGTGGGACGATGGCTTCTTTATGTGGAATGGTTACGTTCCAACCACTCACTCCTAAACATTTAAGTGACTCGACGGCATTAACCAGCTTGTCTTTCTTTACATGCACAGGAATATAAGTGGCATCGATGGATAAATCGGCAAACCACTTGCTGTGCATGCTTGGCGACATCGAATGAGAAATGGGATCCCCAATGACCGCGTACCATTTTTTCATGTCAGTCGCCCCCTAAATCAATGATGGACGAACTTGAATTTCTACTCCTTTAGGAGCATATGCTGCAATGACCACGTTCGGTTGGTTAACAGTAATCCAGCCCAATCCGGAGAACACGATATCCGTCTTACCTGCTTTAACAGAAAACTCGTGTCGTACTAGTGGCGGGAAATTCTCTTTAAATTCGGCAGAAGGCGGTGCAAGCATTCCACCTAAATGTTCCGCATACAAAGCATCAGCATTCTCAAGTTTCGTACGGTGAATATTTAAATCATTCGATATATGAACCGTAAACGACGAACGTTCTCCTTGAATGAAGTCGAATCTTGCAAGGCCTCCAAGGAATAAGGT
>NZ_JBFUJC010000540.1:0-1251 GCF_056401595.1 Paenisporosarcina sp. P4_E4_2
TGGAAGGTGTCCTGGAAATTATTCAATCTGAAGGGTTCGGTTTCTTGCGCCCCATCAACTATTCTCCAAGTTCAGAAGATATCTATATTTCCGCATCTCAAATTCGCCGTTTCGACTTACGTAACGGAGATAAAGTAACAGGAAAAGTACGCCCACCAAAAGAAAATGAACGATACTACGGCCTATTGCACGTAGAATTAGTAAATGGTGAAGACCCGGATTCTGCAAAAGAACGCGTGCATTTCCCGGCACTCACACCGTTATATCCAGATCGTCACATCAAGCTTGAAACAGAGTCAAACAAACTATCAACCCGCATCATGGATTTAGTAGCACCTGTCGGATTCGGTCAACGTGGCTTAATCGTGGCACCGCCAAAAGCGGGTAAAACGATGTTACTAAAAGAAGTGGCAAACTCGATTACGACAAACTATCCGGATGCAGAACTGATTGTCTTGCTAATTGACGAACGTCCAGAGGAAGTTACGGATATCGAGCGTTCTGTGAATGCCGATGTTGTAAGCTCAACGTTTGACGAAGTACCAGAAAATCACGTAAAAGTTGCGGAATTGGTTCTTGATCGTGCGATGCGTTTAGTTGAACACAAACGTGACGTCATCATCCTGATGGACTCCATTACACGACTGGCACGTGCGTACAACTTAGTGATTCCACCAAGTGGTCGTACATTATCTGGTGGTATTGACCCTGCTGCATTCCATCGTCCAAAACGTTTCTTCGGTGCAGCACGTAACATTGAAGAAGGCGGAAGCTTAACAATTCTTGCAACAGCTCTAGTTGATACAGGATCACGTATGGATGAAGTGATTTACGAAGAATTTAAAGGAACAGGAAACTTGGAGCTTCACCTAGACCGCAATTTGGCAGAGCGTCGTATTTTCCCGGCACTCGACATCCGTCGCTCGGGAACACGAAAAGAAGAACTACTTATTCCTTCAAATCAACTCGAAAAACTATGGGCAATTCGCAAAACATTCTCGGATTCGCACGATTTCGGCGAACGCTTCCTAAAAAAATTGCGTCAATCGAAATCAAACGAAGATTTCTTCAACCAGCTCAATGACGATATGAAAGCTCATCGTGGTGGCAAGGGACTGCTATAAGATAAATTGTAGTTCCTTATTTAAACAAAAGGGTTGATTTCGTAAGTCCTTTTTGCTATAATTTAGTTCGGTAGATTTACCATACTCTGTGACATATACGGCTGAACTGAACGGGTCGTGTAAGGTG
>NZ_JBFUJC010000541.1:0-1249 GCF_056401595.1 Paenisporosarcina sp. P4_E4_2
ACCATCTCCTTCTGCAGGGACACTCGGTGGCGTTCACAAAAAAACGCGTGAAACGATG
The DNA here is from genome assembly GCF_056401595.1 of Paenisporosarcina sp. P4_E4_2. Classification (NCBI taxonomy): domain Bacteria; kingdom Bacillati; phylum Bacillota; class Bacilli; order Caryophanales; family Caryophanaceae; genus Paenisporosarcina; species Paenisporosarcina sp. P4_E4_2. The sequence goes on from NZ_JBFUJC010000541.1 coordinate 59, forward strand.
TTGCTTTGTGAAGCTGCAGGTTACGATGTTATCTTGATTGAAACGGTCGGTGTCGGGCAAAGTGAAACGATTGTACGCGGCATGGTCGATTTCTTTATGTTACTCGTTTTAACAGGTGCGGGGGACGAACTTCAAGGAATGAAGAAAGGCATTATGGAACTGGCCGATTTGCTGGTTGTGCATAAAGCGGATGGAGACAATTTGAAAATGTCGAAAAAGACAGTTGCCGAATATGAGCAAATTCTTCATTTCCTGCAACCTGCCAGTCTAGGCTGGACGACAAAAGCAATGCCTGTCTCTTCTATTGAAAAAATGGGAATACGCGAAGTTTGGGAAGTAATCGGTTCTTTTAAAGAAACGTTGACTAAATCAGGCGTTTTTGATGAACGCCGCCAGTCACAGACAAAAGAGTGGTTTCATACGATGATTTTGGATCGTCTAATGGATGAATTTTATGGAACCCCACAGACGAAATCGCTAGTGAAATCGCTGGAAAAAGAAATTTTACAAGGTGATTTGACCGTTTCACAGGCAGTTGAGCAATTATTTACAAACACGTCCAAAACCTAGATTTTGCGTGTCTATTAATGACCTGCTATTATTAATAGTGAAGTTTGAGAGGAGTTTTTCAAATGAACATGGATTTTAACTTATTGATGAATGATATAGTACGTCAGGCACGTGGTGAGATGGAAGCAAGTGGTTATGAGCAATTGACTTCTGCAGAAGATGTTGAACAAGCATTCGCCCGTCCAGGTACGTCTTTAGTGATGATTAACTCTGTATGTGGTTGTGCAGGCGGCATTGCTCGCCCTGCAGCAGCGAATGCAGTACATTACGACAAACGACCAAATCATTTAGTAACAGTATTTGCAGGACAAGATAAAGAAGCAACTGCTCAAGCTCGTATGTTGTTCGGGGATGATCATTTGCCATCTTCACCTTCATTTGTTCTATTAAAAGATGGACAAGCTGTTGCTGATATCGGTCGCCACGAAATCGAAGGACATGACCCAATGTCAGTCATCACACACATTCAAGCACTGTTTGAAGAACATTGTGACGAGCTATAAGGAAAGGAAGAGCACTTAGTTGGTGCTCTTTTTTCTTCTTTATTTATTGACTCTACACTTGTGGGTCTCACTCTTCACGTATATAGCTAGAAGATTATATTTGGTTACTCTAAATGCA
>NZ_JBFUJC010000542.1:0-1245 GCF_056401595.1 Paenisporosarcina sp. P4_E4_2
TGATAAACCATACCTTTCGCCTCCAGTTGCTCCTGTTTTATACATTAAACCCGAAAATACATTGAATCGATATGGAGCAGGCATACCGGTTCCTAAAAGCGAATCGAAACTTGAAATGGGTGCTTCACTTGGAATTGTCATCGGCAAAACAGCAGTTGCGGTAACGGAAGAAACAGCAATGGATTATGTGGCAGGCTATACGATCGTTAACGACGTGAGCGTTCCGCATACAAGCCTATTTCGACCAGCTGTACAACAAAAATGCCGCGATGGATTTTGTCCAATCGGACCATGGGTTATTGATAGGGACGAAATGAAAAATCCGGATGATGTAACCATCCGTGTGTTCATCAACAATGAACTGCGACAGGAAAATTCAACAAAGAATTTAATTCGCCCCGTTGCCCGTTTACTTGCTGACGTGACTGAATTTATGACATTGAGTCCAGGAGACGTATTGCTCGTAGGGGTACCAGAAGATGCGCCACTTGCAATAGTCGGAGATAAAGTCCGGATTGAGATAGAGGGTGTCGGCAAACTAGAAAATGTACTGGTTGACGAAGAATCTTTCAACCGGAGGTGGGCGCAATGAGAGCAGCACGGATATCCTATGGCGGCTCTATCCATCAAGCGATTGAATGGGAAGGCAGCCTGAAGCTTGATGATGGACGGATTGTTGAGGAAAGTGAAGTTGTCTGGTTGACGCCAATCGTCCCGCGTACTGTATTTGCTTTAGGGCTTAACTACGCGGATCATGCAGCCGAACTGGCATTTGATGCACCATCAGAACCATTGGTTTTTCTGAAGGGACCGAATACGTTTATCGGCCATAATGCAAATACCCGTCGCCCTTCGGACGTCTCGTACATGCATTATGAATGTGAGTTGGCTGTAATAATTGGAAAGACTGCTCGCAATGTAAAAAAAGAAGAGGCTTATCAGTATGTCAAAGGTTACAGTGTAGCAAATGATTATGCGATTCGGGATTATCTTGAAAATTATTACCGTCCGAATTTGCGTGTCAAAAACCGTGATACGTGTACACCATTTGGTCCTTGGCTCATCGATGCGAATGATGTGGCCAATCCGATGGAATTGAAGTTGACTACACATGTCAATAACAAGCTTGTTCAAGAAGGAACGACAGCGGATATGATTTTTGATATTCCGACGCTCATAGAATATTTAAGCAGCTTCATGACATTGAGTGAGAATGATGTCATTCTTACAGGCACTCCTAAAGGG
>NZ_JBFUJC010000543.1:0-1241 GCF_056401595.1 Paenisporosarcina sp. P4_E4_2
GAGATAATATATGGGATTGAAGATGCTTCGGATATTTTGCCAATGTGGGTAGCAGACATGGATTTTGCAGCTCCTCAAGCCGTCATTGATGCACTTCAAGATCGACTCAAACACCCGGTCTTTGGCTACTCCTACATGTGTGAAGGATGTAGAACTGCCGTGCAAAATTGGTTGCTTCAACGCCACGGATGGCAAACACAAAGTGAATGGATGCTTTTTCATCACGGTGTAGTTCCTGCCATAGCGACAGTAATTGAAACATTCACTAAAAAAGGAGACAGCATCCTGATCTCATCTCCTGTCTATCCCCCGTTTTTCTCAATTCCCGAAAAACAAGGAAGACAACTTGTTGAGAATTTCCTAATTGAAAAAAATGGCGTTTATGAATTTGATTTGGATAGTTTTGAAAACCAGTTGGCTCAAGGCGTGAAACTTTACATTTTATGTAATCCCCACAATCCTGGTGGTATGGTGTGGTCAAAAGAAACTTTAGAAGAAATCGTTCGGTTGTGTGCTAAATATGATACCTTGATTTTATCTGATGAAATACATAGTGACCTGGTTTTTGCTCCACATCGACATATCCCACTTGTTACAGTTGCAAATGGTGAAGAACATCGCATTATTACTTGTGTTGCTCCCACAAAAACCTTTAACTTGGCTGGTATACAAGCTGCCGTCATGATTGTGACAGACGAAGAGAAACGGGAAAAACTAAAAGAAAACGCGCTTGCTCATGGCCAAATGGAATTGAGTCCATTTGCGGCAACTGCTTTAACAGCCGCTTACGAACATGGTGAACCTTGGTTAGAAGAATTGCTGACTGTCTTTTCTTCACATATGGACTATGCCATTGCTGAAATAACCAAAGCTGTTCCTGCCGTGAAAATTGCTAAGCCGAATGGAACATACCTGTTATGGATCGATACTCGCGATACCGGTCTATCTGAAAAAGAGATCATGAATTTACTGTTGACCAAAGGAAAGCTTGCTTTGGAACCTGGTTCTAAATATGGACAAGCCGGAACAGGCTTCTTCAGAATGAATGTCGCTTGTCCTCGCTCGATTCTTAATGATGGGGTTGACCGTTTTATAAAGGCTTTAACTTAAACTAAATTTAATTACTCTGTTAAAACCGTTTGTTTTTTAACGTACATTTTGCGCTGGTCGCACGTTCTGCATGAGCCAACTAGTATGAAAATCACATACTTGTTGGTATCACATGAAAGTTAACACATAGC
>NZ_JBFUJC010000544.1:0-1240 GCF_056401595.1 Paenisporosarcina sp. P4_E4_2
GTGATGCCTCTTGTGACAATTCTTCATCAAATGGGTCATATGTTTTTCGCGCGCATTTTTGGAGGCAAGGTAAATATGCACATTGGATCGGGAAAAATTTTGACGAAGATTGGACCTCTACATATACGACGGTTGTACTTTTATGATGGTTGGTGTGAATATATTTCTTTGGCTAAAAAGAGACGTAGATGGCAGCTGATTTTGGTCTACTTGGGTGGATCGCTTTTTAATTTGACCGCTATATTACTGTTGAATGGCTTGATTTTGATGCGTGAACTGGAACCCGGCATTTTCTTGTATCAATTCGTTTATTTCTCTTTCTACTTCATTTTCTTTTCACTATTTCCCATATGGCATGGGGAGAACCCGAGTGACGGAATGGCTGTTTGGAATCTCATACGAAAGAAACCATTTAAAAATAATCCTACGATGTAATCCCTATTCGTGATGAGCGGATAAATACGTAGTGTCAGTTTGTCATGGTCCAGCTGGATTAGTAGGTGCAACACTTTCAAATGGCAAACCATTGGTTCAAGGGAAGCGGGCTCGGTGCAACTGTAGAGACGGGTCCAAATTGGTCTGAGAAATCTGTGGTGGATGGCAAATTGATTACAGGTCAAAATCCACAATCCACACCAAAAATGGTTGTAAAAGAATTAATAGAAAAATTAGGTTCATAAATAGGACTGCTATTCTATTTTGAATAATGTCATAGCTTTTTCACTGAAACAGTGAAAAGGCTATTTTTTGTGAATTGAAAAATTGGGAATACAGTTTATTTCATGATAAGATGATTCAATCATTCATTTTTGCGGAATGTAAAGGAGTTTTTATGAAAAATCGAAGTATTGTAGCTATATTTTATTTAATTGGATTAACCTTTCTGTCTTTGGGCATTAGTTTAATAATATTGGCTGATTTAGGGGCTGGAGCCTGGGATGCCATGTACGTAGGGCTAAATAATCTTTTTGGCCTAAGTGTCGGTGCGTGGGTCTTTATTATAGGGATATTACTTATTTTCATCAATGCTCTTCTATTAAGAGAGCGAATTGATATTTCTGCAGTAATCCCTGTAGTAACGGTTGGTTTTTTGATTGATTTCTGGTTGTTATTTGTTTTTGCTAACTATCAGGCACCGATTCTTCCAATTCGATTTGCCATGTTGGTTGGCGGTATTGCAGTGATTGCAGTAGGAATTGCCTGTTACTTACAGTCGAAAATTGCACGTAACCCTATGGAT
>NZ_JBFUJC010000545.1:0-1234 GCF_056401595.1 Paenisporosarcina sp. P4_E4_2
GTCCCATWGTAAGTAAAACAAATCCTAAAATCGTACTCAAAACTATTGAAAGAAGCAAATACACATTAACCCTCCATTCCATTCATCTTTTGAAAGCCTAACGCTTTGCATACCTAACTCTTCAACTAACCTGTCCGTTAGTAAACTATCAATATGTCTTATTTCGATAGAATTGGCAATATTTCCTTTAACGATACTTTTTTTAGGAGGAACAAAATTACTACTGTCAAAAGCATGGGAAGCATTTGAATCTGATAAAAGGATTGAAGGCTTATCGGCTCCAATTGTCATTACTTATTGAATATTTTAAGGATATTGAAATAACAACTCTGGACACAATTCAATTAAAAGAATACCTTGCGATTTCAGGGAAGCATTTAAAACCATTTCTTGTGAAATTCCCTTGGCTTTTCAATCAAAAACCAATCAATTGAGTGTGCAGTTRTTGGCATCGATTTCTTACGACGGATTCTAATCTTTTCGTGATTTGTATAGTGAGGATAAATCACAGTAGACTTCATACCTTTTACATTGGAATATTTAATGCTATCAATCTCATCTCAAAAAACTTTATTCCCTTGCAGGTCAAATACAACCCCTTTATCATCCCAATAATATCCCTTACCCTCTTTTCTTTTTCTCCAAAGGTAAATAGAATATCCTAAAAAAACAAATGAAAATAATACCCCGATTTAGAGCCACTTCAACCAAAAAACAGAGCCACTTATGCCATGAGGAGGGCACTGAAAAAGTCTATTTAAAGAGAAAAAGGTGCTAGTACCACCCATAATTCGGATGATATCTAGCACCTTTTTTATTTTTCACTCTTCATGATAATCTTCATTTACAACTGTAAACTGATCAATGGTTTCACATATATATATTAAAGCTGTATTGTTAATAAAATACGTCTTAGATATTATAGATTTGTAAATGATCTATTAAATAAACATTAAGGACTTTAAATCTAGCATTCACAGTAGGTTGACATAACACCCCGATTGGGAAGAGGAACAGCATCTCCTCTAAAATAGGCAACGGTGATATTACTTGTTCATATCCGGTAGCCATCAAGAACTTAGGCGCCCAGCCCCCACAATGTAGAAATCTTTTTAAGGTTGGCGGAGTATTCTTTTTCCATACGGGGGAACTATACCACAATGTGGAGATTGGGATTCGGCGTAGGGAGTTTCGCTTTAGAAACAGTTAGGAGTCCATCCCTGCTCATTATTAT
>NZ_JBFUJC010000546.1:0-1228 GCF_056401595.1 Paenisporosarcina sp. P4_E4_2
GTGCATTTATTGTAGGACCCGCGATTGCAGGGGTGCTTTTTGTCATTGGTTCAGTGTATTTAGCAATCTTTTTAAATGCAATCTCTTTTTTAATATCAGCAATTTTGTTTTTATTTTTACCTGATCAACAGGAAGAAAAAACATCATTTAAAAATCCACTGTCTTTTTCAGCTATTCGAGAAGAAGAAATAACTGTTATTGCTTTTTGAAAAAAAACACCCATTTTTATGATAGTACTTGCTTTGTATTTAGGAACACTGTTCACAACATTTGCTATGGATACGCAAGAAGTTGTCTTTACTCAGAGAGTCGTTGGGCTATCAGAGCTGGATTATAGTTTGCTCATTAGTATTACAGGCATCGGATCTATTTTAGGAGCATTAACGGTTGCGTCTTTTTCAAAAAAACTATCCATTCGTTTTCTTTTTGGTGGAGGACTTCTTCTAATGTCACTCGGTTACTTACTGTATGCCTTCAGTACGTCGTTCACAATGATTACAATAGGGTTCGTAATACTGGGGTTTTTTAATTCTTTTGCTAACACTGGCTACAACACATTTTATCAATTTCATGTTCCGATTGAAATTATGGGGAGGGTGACTAGCTTTTATGGACTCATCCAAAGTGCAGGGCAAATCCTATTGGTAATAGTCGTTGGTTTCGTAGCAGATATTTTTCCACTCCGATATACAATTATCACATTATCTCTGGTGAATTTCTTCTCTATAATTGGCCTGATCGTACTTATGAAACATCGTATCTATCAATCGATTTTTAGTGAAGTGGAGAACAATGAAAAGATGACTGCATAAAAAATGCTACTTTTTCTTATTGAACTAACCTGCCCCATTAGTTCAATAAGAAAAAAAGAGCTGACTCGTATGCAGTAGTTTACTGCGGAAAAAATGCTTATTCACATTCTTTAGCGGTCTATTATTTTGAAATAACGATATATTTTGTTTAATTTCTCGTCATGCTTTCCCTTCGGATTTTCCATATTCCCAAATTCAAAAAACTTCACTCTTTTTATCCCAACATAATTAAATAAGGCTTTCTTCATTAATACTTTGTGCGAATTATTCAACCAGAACAAAGGATAATGCGTTGGCCCCTTCATCGTTGAAATACAAACAATAGACTTCCCCTTCAAAAGTCCTTCTGGCAGAAGTCCGCCCTTGTCTTTGTAGGCAAATTCTGAAGCAAACATTTGGTCTATATACCCCAAAAG
>NZ_JBFUJC010000547.1:0-1222 GCF_056401595.1 Paenisporosarcina sp. P4_E4_2
GTTTCTATGTTAGCCTTTTTAATTCAATTTGCGGTACTTGGATTATTTTTGGGACCATTAACACACTATCTAATGATTTATCTTTTTTATGTTGTTGCAATCCTTTCTTTTGCTATTTTTATAATAACAATTAGAAAAAACAAAACTTTAAGAATTATCCCGTTAAGCTTCACTATATTAACAGGATTCTTCACGTTATATATGGTATTTCTAAATGCTTTATGGGGAAATAATTTAAGTTAAAACAACTTTATATTTTTCTTGCAGAACCACTATACAAACTAAATTGATGACTTTCCACTTCAACTATTCAACTAACTGGTGCTTTAGTTAAAGATCATCGGGCTGATTATTCAGCCCTTTTTCTTATTGAACTAACGGGGGAGTTTAGTTGAATAACTGCTCGAGGAATTATGAAAATAATGAGTAGGGTTATCATTGTGGAACTTGGTAATATATGTAAACGTCAAATCTGAAAAGGAGCTGAATTAATGTTAGTAGATGTTTTTTATTATCTAAAATTTTCAATTGGTGTTTTTATTTTTAGTTTGTTAGTTACATTAATTTTAATATTATTGAAAAAGTCCGTTGTAAGTGGATATTCAGTCAGTATGTTGGTATTTGTTTCTTGTATCGTATCGGGGATAAATATGTTTATTTCGGGATATATAGCGGATGAAGTTCCATCTGGAGGAGACCCAATTATCTTCTATATGTTTTTAGTTGTTCTATTATTAAGTGTAGTAAATATGATTTTAGTTTTAATAAAAACGAAGGAAAAGTTTGGGGAACAAAATATAGTAAATAATTAACGAAGTTTGTGAAAAATTGTACTTAAACTAACGGATGCTTTACTTCAATAAGGAGTGAAGCCTTTTTTCTTATTGAACTAAAGGGGCAGGTTAGTTGAAGAAGGATTTTTAAAGTATGTTCGAGAATAATATCTCAAAAAGGGAAAATATAGGGGGGTGGGATTTTGAAAAAATTAATTAGGATAGTAGTAATATTAGGCGTTATTTTTATATTGTTGCATTCATCTCCGAAAATGGCATTAAGGTTCCATGTATTATTAATTGGTTATCCAAAAGAAGCTTTAATAACAGAAATAAGTGATAATAAAATCGATAATAAATTTGATATGAAAAAATTGGCTACGTTAAATGCAAAAACATACACTTTAACAGAACCCCCATTTGAAAAAGCTACTGGAACGGAGTTAGAC
>NZ_JBFUJC010000548.1:0-1221 GCF_056401595.1 Paenisporosarcina sp. P4_E4_2
GCATATAAACCCAACCTTCTTTATTATTTAATAATTGACTAATTAATTCTTCGTCATTTTCATTCCAGCCTTTTTCGTTCACTTCTATAACTGTCGACGTATCATCTAGTTCGTTGAACATAATCATCACAGTATGTTCTTCTTCTGAAGGACCCCATTTGAAGACAATTTTTTTATTTTCCTGAATTTCCACTATGATTACTTCCACTTCAGCATTGTATTCTTCATATCTCCAGGTAAAGGTCTTGCCTTGTTCCAATTTTCCAGAACCAGCTGAAAACCAAAAATTAGCCATTTGCTCTGGTTCAACGAACGCATTGAACACCTCATGTGCGGGTTTCATTATTTTTAATTTTGTATGTACTTGAATATCCATATATTTTTTAATCCCCTTTGTATCGTTTTTATTTTTAGTCATACTTATATATTCAATATTTGTTGTTCAACACCTTTTAAAAAAATTATTTACAGAATAAAAAGGTCCCCAAATGTCTCGGAAACCTTTTGTTATTCATCCACTACTTCTATATGCAGTGAATTCGCTTTTGGTGGATCGGATTCCATTAAAGCACCATCTGTCCATACCAGAACCTCTTGGCCTATTTCATAATCATATATGCTTTGCCCTTCCGGTACCCTTACCCAGACCATTTCGGAATCTTCCTCTTCCACTAAAATACTGCCGGATCTTTTATCAGTGACTGTTCCGATGATTTGAGCTTCACCTTTCATTTCATCCTCTTCAGAATTACAACCTGACAACATGGCACAAAGGATTCCAAACAAAATCAACTTTTTTCTCATCTAGTAAGGCCCCTATCTTCGTTTCAGAATTAGACGGTTAACCTGGTTAAATGTTCCAGCGCTTTCAGGAACTCTTGTTTAAGGTTTTAACTAAAAGCGGTTAGAATGAAAGTAAGGCGGAATCATCTCGCTTTATTATTGGAGGTTTTACTATGAAAGCACTTATATATAACACATTTGGCGGACCCGAAGTATTGGAATACCATGACATGCCCAACCCTGTAATCGGTCCAAATGAAATTTTGATCCGGATGAAAGCGATTGGCTTGAACTTTGCCGACGTCTATAGGAGAAAAGGGAACTACCACCTTGAGGGGAAACCTCCTTATATTCTGGGCTATGAAGGCGCAGGCATTGTAGAACAAGTAGGAGCAGACATACAAGGTATTCAAAATGGCGACCGAGTTGCATTTGCGG
>NZ_JBFUJC010000549.1:0-1216 GCF_056401595.1 Paenisporosarcina sp. P4_E4_2
CAATAAATTCCTTCTGTTGGATATCAGTAAATTTCAACGGTCATTCCCCCTTTCTACAGTTTATGTTCATAAACAAAAAATAAAGCTTTTATTCCAGAAAAGGAATAAAAGCTTTATTGATTCATCTGTAATCAATGTTGTATTCTTCTTTTATGACACGGATGGCGTGTTTCTCCAACCTTGAAATCTGAGCCTGGGAAATTCCCAATTCTTTAGCGATTTCAGTTTGGGTTTCACCATAATAATAACGTTTAGCTAATATYTTTTGCTCCCGAATGTCTAGCTTGCTTATGCTTTCTTTCATAAAAACATAAGTGGACCAGGATTCTTCTGACACTTGCTCATCTTTTAACTGATCGAGCATGAATACCGGGTCTCCCCCGTCGTGATAAATAGGCTCCTGCAACGAAATGGGTTCTTGAATGGCATCCAAAGCAAATAGAATATCTTCATGGGGAATATCAATCATCTCTGACAACTGCTGTAAAGTGGGTTCATGTAAATGTTCTGCGATATACTGCTCTTTGGCTTTCATTGACTTATATGCAATATCTCGCAAAGACCTTGATACACGTACCGGATGATGATCACGCAAATGTCTTCTGATTTCTCCAATTATCATAGGCACTGCATACGTTGAAAAACGCACATTGTGTTTTAAATCAAAGTTTTCAATTGATTTGATCAGGCCTATACAGCCCACTTGAAACAAGTCATCAGCTTGTTCTCCTCTGTAGGCAAAACGCTGGACTAAACTGAGGACCAATCGTAAGTTACCCATCACAAGCTCTTCTCTTGCTAATTCATCTCCACTTTGAAACCWTATAAAAGTTTGTGTCATCACTTCGTTTGATAAAACAGGTAGCTTTGACGTATCTACACCACATAATTCGACTTTTGTACGTACCATCGCTTTTTCCTCCGAACTGTTTAACACTGTGATACATATCAGTGTGTCCGCCTCGTAAGAAACTATGCGTTTTGCAATACGTCCAATTTCATCCATTAAGCTGTTGGTTGATTTAATTCTTCTCTCAAATCATGAATAATTTTCTTTTCTAATCGGGAAATATAAGACTGTGATATCCCAAGCATATCTGCAACTTCTTTTTGAGTCAYTTCTTCTTGACCATTTAATCCGAAACGACATTCCATAATATATTTTTCCCTCTTTTCTAATAAATCAATTGCAGAAAACATAAATTGACGTTCAATC
>NZ_JBFUJC010000550.1:0-1210 GCF_056401595.1 Paenisporosarcina sp. P4_E4_2
GCTGCAACACCATTTACACCTGTTTTCGGAAATATGTACGCTCATTTGGACATCTTGAATATTAATTTTGGAGATTCGGATAAAGAACCAGAACTGGATGCCAACGGGGAAGAAATTATCGAAGACGATCCCGAAATAACAAATGAACAACTTCAAAACTTGATTTTCAGTTCACGAGAAAAGTATGAAAAAGAATTCAATGCAGATTTTAATTCTTCACCAATCACACAAAAGTTGTTCGGTATGGGCTTTGCAGGAAACTATGAAGAACCTGAACCAGGAAAAGACTTGAAAATGATTGAAATGGACTTCCATGATTTGTTCTATTCATTTGGATGGATTGGCTTCTTTTATTTAATGGCTCCATTCTTCTGGTATACAGGGAAGTTTTTACTACATTTTGTACGAAATATTAAAACACACTTTACGTATCTATATATTTTATACGGGGTGGCCTTCTTATTGGCAGTGGGGATTGCATATACAGCAGGCCATGTACTGACTGCTCCAGCAGTTTCTATCTATATCGCATCCATTTTAGCGATGTTAAATGTCAGAGAGAAGCTAATAGACCTATAAAAATAGGCTGTTAGACTAGAAAAATCTGAAATTTCCTAAAAAACGACAGTTAATTTGACGTAATCTTTATAAAATAGTTGAAATGTAAATGTAATCTGTTAGAATAAATAGGAGTTTAATTGTAAAACTTTGTCCTTTTACTGCCATTTCTATAAACCTTTCTTCTTGCGCGGAAGATATATATTTACTAGGTAAATAGAAAAAACTGGCGTGAAATTGCAAATCTTGGTACAATTTAAACTGTGAAATATTTTGTAGCGGCTTGTCCGTTATTAAACCACAGACTATACACAAAACAGGAGGAATACTTAACATGGCTTATCAACCAAAGTCGTACAAAAAGTTCGTTGCAACAGCAGCGACAGCAACACTTGTTGCATCTGCAATCGCACCATTAGCTTCGGCTGCATCATTTTCGGACGTTTCAGATCGCTACAAAGAAGCGGTATCTTACCTTGCTGACAAAGGAATCTCTCAAGGTTACCCTAACGGTAAATTCGGTACTGACGATAACATCAAACGTCAAGATGCTGCAGTAATGATTGCTAAAGCACTTGGAGCAACAAAAGATGGGAAATATACTGACGCTGGTTTCACTGACGTACCTAAGGATCTTCAATGGGCTGTAAAC
>NZ_JBFUJC010000551.1:0-1209 GCF_056401595.1 Paenisporosarcina sp. P4_E4_2
CTTTATTACATACCTAATTTAGTAAGTCCTTTAAATTTGCAGGTGTATAAGCCAAAGTGATGCTCGTTTCATTCCAATTCCAATTCACTTCTTCACCCCCTGATTTTGAATTCATCCTTTATTATCAAACTTTCGAGTCTTTCCTAAAGAATACCACAGCAGGATTTCCACTCGTTCTGTCGAATTGAAAAAGGAGGGATTGGAGGAATTACATATGAAAAATTTATCGATTGAGTCCATTGGTCAAATTGCTGTCAATGTAAAAGACGTGTCTCGAGCTGTCGCTTTTTACAGAGATGTAATCGGCTTGCCGTTACTGTTCGAAACAGATGGACTGGCGTTTTTCCAATGTGGAGAAACACGTTTGTTATTGAGTTTGCCGGAGAAGAAAGAGTTTGACCACCCAAGCTCCGTGCTGTACTTCAAAGTGAAAGAATTGAATTCAACAGTGAGCACCATGAAAGAAGCGGGAGCAGATTTTATTGATGAACCCCACATGGTTGGAAAAATGGGCGATATTGAAATCTGGATGGCTTTCTTCAAAGATGGCGAAGGCAATACACATGCTGTTATGAGTGAAATTTAAGCAACGAACCCTTCCAAAGCTTCAGCGTGGAAGGGTTTTTCTTTTCAAGAGGAGGCGTAGCCTTCTCCCATTTAAGGTTTTGTCCATTCAATATGAGTTTTCGTCCAATCGGAGCAGGTTTAATGAGATGTCCATTGTATAATTGCTCTAACAATTGAGAACAAAAAACTCAATCACGCTTCAATTTTCATCAGATCCAACGGCGTGACAATACCGACCAGCCCATCTTTGTCCGTAATCAGCAATGCTTCGAGTCTTTTTCCTTTTGCCATTGCCTCTTTAAAAAGTTCTTCCGCTTCAAAAATCGACATCTCTCGTGAGACGAAAAGATGATTTTCTTTCTTTTTTTCATGTTGAAGAGTGGATTCGATAGTCATTTCCCAGGAAATATCCTCTTTTTCGACATGGTTTGCAAGCCAGAAGGTAATTCCCACCGCAGTTAATAGGCCTACAAAAACATTACCTTCATATATGGGTATTTGGGTAAATTGTTTATCTCTTATCATGACTAAGGCATCAAGTAACGTGTCTTTCGCTTGGAGTGTGCTTACTTTTCGTGCAAACATTTCCCCTACGGTAACTGGTTTTGCCAGTGCTTCATCAATTGCTTCAAGAGCTTGTAC
>NZ_JBFUJC010000552.1:0-1207 GCF_056401595.1 Paenisporosarcina sp. P4_E4_2
GAAATGGAAGCCAGGTTAACAGCCATTCGAGGTATCGGGAAATGGTCGGCAAACTATGTCATCATGCGATGTTTCAGGCACCCGGATGCTTTTCCAATAGCTGATGTCGGTCTACATAATGCATTGAAAAAAGTGCACAATGAATCGCAAAAACCGACTTTAGAAGAGATCGAAAGATGGTCCGAAAATTGGGCTGGTTGGCGCTCTTATGCCACGTTTTACTTATGGAGAACTCTTCAGGAGTAAGCATTTCAGTCAAAAGTATGAATCTGTCTTCATGTGAATGCATGAAATCGAATGGTATGATAAGAGTTACAATGATGGTATGACGGAGGCGACTGTATGCAATCAAATGGACATTCAAATATCGGTTTACTGAAAGAGATTGCCGAGTTATTAAATGAAGAAACCGAAATGACAACGATGCTGCAGGGCGCATTACGAAAATTTTTAGCTGGCACACAGTTTGAAACAGGATGGATATTCTTCATTGATACAAAAGGAAGGCATCAATTAATTGCACATGAAAATTTACCAAATGCACTGGAACATGATAGTTGTCGTCATCTTCAAAAAGGCGGCTGCTGGTGTGTTTCCAAGTATCGCAATGGTGAACTCAAGAAAGCGACGAATATGATAGAATGTCAGCGGATAGAGAATGCCATCGATGCAAAATTAGGTGATCACGGAGGCATTACACATCACGCAACCGTTCCGCTTCAATCAGGTCAGGAAAGATTTGGTTTGTTGAATGTAGCATCCCCCCATACGATTGGATTTACGAATGACGAATTAGCGTTGCTCGAATCGGTTGCCTTGCAAATGGGTTCAGCCATCAAACGAATCGTCTTAACGAAGCAAGAACAGGAAATGGCATTAGTTCAGGAGCGCAACCGATTAGCCCGTGATTTACACGATTCAGTGAACCAGCTTTTGTTTTCCGTTACGTTGACTGCGCGAGGTGGAAGCGAAATGGCGGAGCAGACAGAGGTAAAAGAAACGTTTCGTGAAATTCAACATTTAACGCAGGAAGCTTTGACAGAAATGCGTGCACTTATTTGGCAATTGCGTCCAAAGGGTCTTGAAACCGGCTTGGTTGAAGGGATAAAAGGCTATGCAGAAATGCTTGGTTTGTCCTTGAAAGTGAATGTAACCGGGGTTATTAACTTGCCATCACGCATAGAAGAAACTTTGTTCCGTATAGCAC
>NZ_JBFUJC010000553.1:0-1206 GCF_056401595.1 Paenisporosarcina sp. P4_E4_2
AGTCATGGGTTTAGATGTGGGTGCAGATGATTACGTTTCAAAGCCTTTTTCTATTGAAGAACTCTTGGCCAGAATGCGTGTGATTTTTCGGAGACAGGAGAAGCATGAAGAAAGCATCGCCAAACATTTAAAGTTCAAAGAGATTGAAGTCGACACCATCTCTCGAACTGTAAAGAATAGAAGCAAAGAGGTTACATTGACAAAAAGGGAGTATGAACTTCTCTTGATGTTTATGCAAAATGTCAATCGAGTTTTAACACGTGAACTCATTTTAGAAAAAATTTGGGGATATGAGACGTTTATTGAAACGAATGTGGTTGATGTATATGTTAGGTACTTACGTAACAAAATTAGTATCGAAGATGAAAACTACATCCAATCCGTTCGCGGGGTAGGGTATGTGATGAAATAATGAAGTTCAAGACGAAGTTAAAACTCAAATGGAAACTTGTTTTATGGTCGACTCTCTTAATGATGGGTTTATTTCTATCTTATAATTTATTGCAGTACTTCGTGATGAATAGTTGGATGGTTCGATACGAAGAGCAATCGATTGAGAGAAAGATGGATGCTACTCAAGAGTATTTCTCGGAGCAAGATAATCAAAACTTATCGATAAGTACGTTTAAAGAGAGTGAATCTTTTTTAGAATCTATCAATGAAAAATCAGAAACGATACGAATATATGATCGATATGGAAGAAGCGTTGTTGCAGTAAGTCAAGAGGAGGAATTAATCGTAACCGAAAAAACTGTTCAAAATGAACAGTTTGAATTACAAAAGATTGGTGATGATAGGCTCCTCATTTTCAGAAAACCTCTAGTAGGAACGAATTTTGTTGGGACAATCGAAATCGTGAAAAATCTAGAAATTTTTGATGATTTGTTAGRACAATTTGGAATGATGATGTTTTTAACAGGCATTGGCGCCTTTTTTTTAAGTTTATTAGGTGCGTTATTCCTGTCAAAACAATTTTTAAAACCCATTCAGGATATTTCATATACCTTAACGAGGATAAAGAAATATGGATTGGAAGAGAGGGTAATGGTTCATCAAAATCAAGACGAAATTGCCCAACTTGCAGTTCATTTTAATGAGCTAATGGACCAATTAGAAGAGTCTTTCAATCAACAGAGACAATTTGTGGAGGATGCTTCTCACGAACTGAGAACACCACTATCTGTATTACAGGGAAACCTTATGATG
>NZ_JBFUJC010000554.1:0-1205 GCF_056401595.1 Paenisporosarcina sp. P4_E4_2
AGAAAAACATGGTGCAGGAGCTTGTTTAATTCTGTACGGACTTTTTCATTTTTATTTGGTTATTTGCCCTTTAGTTTGAAAGATTTACGTAAAGTGCAAAATCAACGCCATCTTTTGTCAACAGAAGATTATGATGTACTTGTACACCGTCAGCCTAAGAAATGGGCTGACGGTATTTTAAAGCGGACGAAAAGCACCTTCGATGTAAAAGGGTTGGAGCTCATACCAGAAGGTCCGGTCCTCTTTGTCAGTAATCATGAAGGCAATTTCGATATTCCATCGCTCATTGCCCATATTCCTAAGCCATTTGCTTTTATGTCAAAAATAGAAGTGAAGAAACTACCTATTATTAAAGACTGGATGGAAGCAATGAATTGCGTGTTCATTGACCGTTCTAATCGAAGAAGTGCCATGCAGTCAATTACGGATATGATCGAAACATTGAAAAATGGGCATTCCATGATTATTTTCCCTGAAGGTACCCGTAGTAAAGGAAAATCAGTTCGGGAATTCAAGTCTGGTTTTGCCAGAATCGCAAAAGAAGCTCATGTCACGATTGTACCGATTGCCATTACAGGTACGTCAGAAATTATGGAAAAGAACAAAAATAAAATAAAACCGGCCCATGTAAACATTCGCGTTATAGCACCTATTTCGATTGAAACAATTCAAACTCTGTCATTAAAAGAATTGATTGATCTTGTTCAACAAAAAATTTCAAATGAAGTAGAGCTGTTACAACACTCAAAAATTTGATGCTGATACCTAATCATCTGCTTTGTTAGTACATGGCTCATATTGGACAGCTCTAATAGTTTACATTTCCTTCAAATCTTTTTTATAATAACTATATGAAGAGAAAGGTGTGACCGGATTGGCGAAAATACATATCGTAACCGATTCAACAGCAGATTTAACGAATGAACAAATTACTCAGCATTCAATCCATGTTGTACCCTTAACGATACACATCGATGGAAAGACATACATTGATAGAGTGGACATCCAGGGAGATTCGTTTTTGGAAATGATGAAGACATCAAAGGAACTGCCAAAAAGTTCACAGCCGGCAGTTGGCGTATTCCAGGAACTCTACGATGAGTTAGGGAAGAATGGGGATCAAATCATTTCCATACACATGACTGGTGGTATGAGTGGAACGGTTAAATCTGCACAAGCAGCTGCTGAAATGACCAATTCTGACG
>NZ_JBFUJC010000555.1:0-1204 GCF_056401595.1 Paenisporosarcina sp. P4_E4_2
GAACTTGAAAGTCCAGAATGTCCCAATGCAGAAGGACTAAATATAAAAAGAAATAATAATGTTAAGATGATTAATTTTTTCAACTCTAAATCCTCCTAATGTCTCTTTCCATGATTGTAACAAGAAAACTTCCATATTCAAACAAACATTTGAATATCATTATTGACAATTTACTGTCCCTTGCATACACTAACAATAACAATCAAACAGATATTTGAATGAGGTGAGTATAATGACTAAATTAGTGAAAACAAGTCCAAAAGATATATGTGAAACGACTTGTTTTGATACAGATGTAATAAAGCGAGTTAAACCTAGAATTGAAGAAATCAACAATGTCGAGTTAATATTTAAAGCACTTTCTGATGCAACAAGATTAAAAATCACTTATGCATTGACCATTGAAAAAGAACTGTGTGTTTGCGACGTGGCAAATATTATTGGAACTTCGACAGCTACTGCCTCTCATCATTTACGCTATTTACGTGATATGGGATTAGCTAAATATCGAAAAGAAGGAAAACTCGTTTTTTATTCAGTTGTCGACAATCACGTCCTACAGTTGGTTCGTATTGCACTTGATCATTCGAAAGAAGGTTGGAACAAATGAGTGAAGACAAAAATGTATACAGATTGCAGGGACTATCTTGTACAAATTGTGCTGCCAAGTTTGAAAAGAACATACGGGATATCGAAACGGTCAACGATGTACAGTTAAACTTTGGTGCCTCAAAACTGACTGTTCTCGGGAATGCTTCGATAGAAGAATTAGAAAAAGCAGGTGCATTTAATGGTATTAAAGTAGTTCCGGCAAACCAGAAAGTACAAGAGAAAAGAGAGTCGTTCTGGAAAAAAAGAGAGAATCAAAGGACGTTTATTTCTGCGTTACTCCTTCTTCTGGGATACATATCTTCAGTAATATATGATGAAGAGAGTAATCAAACCATCTTTATTTTCGGATTATCAATCTTAATAGGTGGTTACAATCTCATTAAAGTAGGATTGGTCAATTTAACAAAACTTCAATTTGATATGAAAACATTGATGACCATTGCCGTGATTGGTGCTGCTATTATCGGTGAATGTGGAGAAGGAGCTGTCGTCGTCTTTCTCTTTGCTATAAGTGAGGCATTGGAAAGTTATTCGATGGATAAAGCACGACAATCTATTCGCACGCTAATGGATATTGCACCAAATACTGCGA
>NZ_JBFUJC010000556.1:0-1203 GCF_056401595.1 Paenisporosarcina sp. P4_E4_2
TTCGTTCATTATCCCATATGAAATTAGCGTGTGTTACTGGAGAGGTTTCGGTTAAACCATAGCCTTCCACAAGTTTCCCACCAGTTACCTTTTCGAACTTTTCCTGAACCTCGACTGGTAATGGTGCAGAACCACTTAAACAAGCTTGAATGGACGATAAATCATATTTTGCGATATCCGGATGATTTAACAGACCAATATAAATAGTTGGTGCTCCTGGGAATAACGTCGGTTTCTGCTTATCTATCGTTTTCAAAGCAGAATCCACATCGAATTTAGGTAATAATACCATGCGGTTTCCAAGCATGACGGAAAGAATCATGACGGCAGTCATGCCATAAACATGGAAAAATGGCAGGATTCCCAAAATCGTTTCCTCGCCTTTTTTGCAGCGATATAACCACGCATCACACATCGAAGCATTGGCTATCAGGTTTTTATGCGACAACATAACACCTTTGGGGAATCCAGTTGTGCCTCCAGTGTATTGCAAAATCGCAACATCCTCTTCAAAGTCAAAAGGAATTTCTATTTCTTCTGCTTTGCCAACCTTCATGACTTCCGGGAACAAGTGATTCATCCCTCTATGCTCCACTTTTACTGAAAAACCGTATTGTTTCTTTTGTATAAATGGGTAAACCAAATTTTTCGGGAATGGTAAATAGTCTTTAATACCCGTTATAATTATGTTTTCAAGATTCGTTTCTTTAATAACTTTAGAAATACGAGGAAATAAAATATCGAGCGATAAGATTGCTTTCGCGCCAGAATCTTTCATTTGGTAAGCAATTTCTCTCTCTGTATAAAGCGGATTAGTTTGGACGACGATGCCACCTGCGTAAAGAATTCCATAATACCCAATAACGTTTTGAGGACAGTTTGGTAACATGATTGCCACTCTGTCACCTTTTTGAATACCAAGTGACCGCAAATAATTAGCAAACTTCAACGAAGATTCATAGAGTTCTCGGTAGGTAATGTCTTTTCCCAGAAAATGAATCGCAATCTTTTCCGGATAATCACGATAAGCATGTGTCAAATATGCTTGAACCGGAATCGGATCGTACGAAAGCGTATGTGGAATCTCCGGTGGATATTGAGCCAACCATGGTTTTGCCGTCATTTCTATTTTCCCCCTTTTTTAATCGTTTGAATATTCCTATTCTTTATTATAAAGAAAAATGAATCCGCTTACAATTAAAT
>NZ_JBFUJC010000557.1:0-1197 GCF_056401595.1 Paenisporosarcina sp. P4_E4_2
ATCAAATAGACATGCTGGAACAATTTGATACCAACAAGGATAAATATCTGGATAACGAGGAACTGTCCTCGCAGAAAGAAAGAATCGAATCGGTATTACAGAAAGATCTTCGTATAGATGTGGATTCGAAGCCCTTAACGATGGAAATGCTTTCGATGGAGTTGGCAGAAAAGGGTTCCACGATTGGCGTAATTTTTAAATTAAGGATAACCGCCGATGAAGCTATCGAACAATTTAATCTTCATTACAATCTGATGTTTGAAGATGCGCCTCTACATACGAATGTACTTTTGGTCCATTCAGGGGAATATTTCTATCAGAATATTCTTGATACCAAAAAAAAAGATGTTCAGATCACCATTGCTCAGCCTGAAAGTGAATCCGTCCTATGGAAATACTTTGTACTTGGAATCGAACACATTTTGACCGGGTTCGATCATATGCTGTTTTTGTTATCCTTAGTATTAATCGCATCTCGCTTCAAGGATGCGTTGAAAATTGTTACTGCTTTTACAATCGGCCACAGCATAACACTATTCTTGGTGGCCACCGACCGTATTCAGGTCAGTTCGCATTGGGTCGAAGTTTTTATAGCGCTGACCATCTGTTATGTGGCAGTGGAAAATATATTTGTTCAAAAGGTGAAATGGCGGTGGCTATTGACAGCCATATTTGGCCTGATTCACGGTATGGGTTTCGCCGGGGCTTTGACTGAAATAGGACTTCCAAAGAGCAATCTGATTGGCACACTCCTCTCATTTAATTTAGGAGTGGAAACGGGTCAGTTCATGGTATTGTGTCTATTACTGCCTCTCTTGAATTGGCTGCGCAGGTTCCCATGGTATCGTAAAATGATGATCTCAGCGTCTTGCCTTATTTTTGTTTTAGCATTTTATTGGTTGCTTCAACGTCTGCAGTAAACTATAAAATTGTAACTATATCTTTGGAGCAATATTGGAAAGATAAGACAAAGTATGAGCTAGTATGTAAAACGGAATTAAAAAATGAAGAGCCTGAATAGGCAGTATTTTATGTACTCCAATTAGCAGCGCAACTTGGAAATGAAATCAATGTAGTTGGTCCTTTGACATACGAAGAAAACAATGTAGTGTTTGAAGGGTAATGCTCATCGCCTAAAATAGTAGGATAAAGTTGGTTCCACTTTAATATTGATAATTTTAAATAACCTTCTTCAAC
>NZ_JBFUJC010000558.1:0-1194 GCF_056401595.1 Paenisporosarcina sp. P4_E4_2
ATGAATGCGGTAACGACTTCTCCCCACTTCTCATCCGGGAGTCCGATGACAGCCGCTTCTCTGATTGTACGATGCAGGAGTAGACAATGTTCGATTTCCTGAGGATAGACGTTCTCCCCACCGGTTACGATCATGTCTTTTTTTCGTCCGACAATATACGTATCACCGTCTGCATCAATTTTCGCCAGATCCCCTGTTTTCAACCACTCGTTTTGCATCGTAGCTGCGGTTTCTTTGTCATTTCGCCAGTAGCCCCTGAAAACATGCCTCCCGCGAATCCAAAGCTCCCCGACTTCCCCGATTAATGCGGGTTGATGGTCTTTCGTGACAATCAAAGTATCTACAAATTGCATGCTTTTGCCAACTGATCCTCTTTTGACTTTGGCCACTTTGACATCTATAACAAAATTATTTGGTCCCGCTTCTGAAAGACCATAGCCTTCTCTAAAAGGTAATCCTTTGTTTTCAAATTGTTCATATACCGTAACCGGACACGGAGCGCCACCTGATAAAAACACTCGGACATCAGGAAAATCATGTTTCTTGAACGTCTCTGACTGTGTCATCAATTCATACATCGTTGGTACGAATAAGGAAATGGTTGCTTTTCGTTTCAGAATTTCGTTCAATGCTTGTTCTGCATCAAATCGATGACCGATGACCACTGTTCCCCCTGCCATCAGGATTGGGATAGACAAAGCATTCAATCCCCCTGTATGGAACAAAGGCATATAGTTGACAGTGCAATCTCGTTCCGACAACCCCCAGCTAACAATTGTGTTCAACGCATTCCAGTTGACGTTGTGATAAGACAGGAGTACTCCTTTTGGTTTCCCTGTCGTACCTCCTGTATAAATCATCATCCACGGTTCATCTGCCGAAAAAGATTGGATAGAGTGCATTTCGAATACACATGGTTCATTATTGAAAGGTACTTCCCTATTCATGACTTTCTTGCCATCAAATGAAAGTGCTATGTTTTCGTATAAATCATCCGTTATTAGGATTGATGGTTCACAATCTTCCAGAATATCGTTGAGTTCATGATGGCTTAATCTGAAATTCAAAGGTACATATATATAACCTTTCAATCCACAGGCAAATAAGATGGCCAGCAGCTCAGGGTGATTGGCAGCAAGTATCGCCACACGGTCCCCTTGTTGCAACTTCTCTTCCGTTAATCGTTGTACCCAC
>NZ_JBFUJC010000559.1:0-1189 GCF_056401595.1 Paenisporosarcina sp. P4_E4_2
GTCCTACAATAAATGCACCAGAGCTTGTTAAGGAATAAAATGCATTAAATTGTTTGCGTTGTTCAGCTGGAACAAGTTCCGTAATATAGGTAAGCGATGCAGGTGCAAAAAATGCTTTCGCCATGCTCACAAACCACAACAATATGTATATCTCCCATACGGTAGGCATAAAAGGGACCAAAGCGATTAATAATGCCCGAATCAAGTCCGTCCATATCATTAACTTTTTGCGATTTGCACGATCAATAATGCTCCCAGCCCAAAATCTCGTGAAAATCGATGCAAGTGGTCCAACAATCCACAGACCAGCCACAGCTGCTGCGGATTCTGTCATTTGATACACTAATAAATTTATAGCGACCAAAAATACAAAATCCCCCAGTCCAGATATTCCGACAGCTCCTAGTAATAAAGTTGGAAAACGCCATCGTTTCCATTTTTCTTTACTTACCACTTAATCACCCCTTTACACAATCTATTCGATACGCCGAAGTTAATTACCTGTAAAATGGATCTCTTCTTCAACTAACGGGTGCTTTACTTCAATAAGGGGTAAAGCCTTTTTCTTATTCAACTAACGAAGCAGGTTAGTTGAATAAGGGAAATGATAAAATGAATACTTAAGTGTGAAAAGAAAGAGGGGATGATGATATGAATTACAACGATTTAATGAAATCAAAAGGTTACATTTATCTGAACAACTTGTCAGAACCTGAAGAAAATGCCCTATGTATATTAATCGATAGATGTAAAATCAGTAACAAAAGTGAGGATATAGATTTAGGTGAACGATTTACAGAAGCTTATTATCCTTTTGAAGTGGATGATGGATTACCAGCAATTCAACTTGAATTTAAGTCCTATGTATCTTATTCGGTAGTAAACGAGTCTTTTACAGTGGTGGATGAATATGAAGTTTTTCAAGGTGAAATATTTAAGGTTTACACCAAATCAAGATACTTAGATTTCATTAAAGCTGGAACCATAGCAGAAGATATATTTCCCGAAGACAAATTTGTACATTATCAGGTTCCTTGCTTGAATCATATAATCGATATTATTTCGTATGAAGAACCAAAAATAACTGAAAAAAAGAGAGGGTAATCTTCAACTAACGGGTGCTTTAGTTGAATAAAAGGAATACTTCCCGATTGTGATGCTATGTCAACTGGTTGTGTATGGACTATAC
>NZ_JBFUJC010000560.1:0-1182 GCF_056401595.1 Paenisporosarcina sp. P4_E4_2
TTACTCGACCGAAGTGCCTGTTGATGAAGTGTTCCCATTAGCATAATTGAGGAGAGATTATTAAATGACTAACGAAAAAAGTGAATGCAGGCCGGTTAATGATACAAGAGAGGAAGCTCTTGTATTTTATTTCAAAAAAAATATAGGACGGCGGGCATTCATATTGACTGAAGCCTTTCCATTTATGTTCATAGGCAAGATCAAAGGAATATTGGGAGATATCGTGACATTGTATGTACAAACCACATCCGTACCTGCCTTGGAAGGAAAGGTGTGGAACATTCATATCGATTCCATTGATGTGTTCTACATTGAAACAGGCACCGGGGCAAAAATTCCTTATTTAAAAGATTATTCAGATGAGGAACTTGCATGACTAGAAGGTATCATGTAGCAGCAATTCCGATTCGTATTGTTCTGAATTCATTTGGGGACCACAACCCTAATGGGATGATGTACGTTCTGAAAGAAAATGAGCATAAAGTTAAAGACTTGGTCAAAAAGAATCCTTTCTCTTCTGTTGAGCTCGTCCAGCCTCTCGTCATCCGGGCAAATGAAGGAGAAACCATTGAAATTCTTTTCAAAAATAAATTGGATTTCAATACAGGCATGCATTTTCAGCAAGCCGAATATGATGTATGCCAATCGGACGGAGCAAATGTAGGGTTCAATAAAGATACGACGGCTGCCCCAGGTGAATCTATTCTATATCGATTGCATGCGGTTAAAGAAGGAACGTATATCTTTTCTGATCTGGGCAATCCGGCAAGCGGTGAAAATGGTTCCAATTCCAATGGGTTGTTTGGGGCTTTATTGATCCAGCCCCGCTTTTCCTGGTGGACGGACCCAGAGACGGGCAAAACCATGAATAGCGGTGTGTATGCTGATGTACATCATCCTTTGCTTCCTTCGTATCGGGAATACGCCTGGATATTCCATGATGAAATGGAGGTCGATGATTTAACGGGAAACCGGCCAATCAATCATCTTACTAATCAGGAGGAGGAATCCTTTCATGGGGCTAACTACCGGTATGAACCGATCAACAGACGCCAGCAGCTCATTGAAGAAGGGGTTGTAGGACCTAATACGGAAGGTGAAGAAGTCCATCATGACTCATGGGTATTTGGAGATCCATCAACCCCGATTTTGAGGGGATATGTAGGGGATCCTGCAAAATTC
>NZ_JBFUJC010000561.1:0-1139 GCF_056401595.1 Paenisporosarcina sp. P4_E4_2
GTTCAAGTGAAACCCCAATTTTCTCGGACATCGCTTTTTCGACATCTATTTCGACACCGTCTGGTGCAACAATATCAACCAACGATTCAAAGCTTTTAAAATCTATCAGCGCATAATGGTGGATTGGCACGCCGAACATACTTGAAATCGTATCCTTGACAAGTTGTACGTCACCTAAGTAGTATGCAGTATTCAGCTTATAGGATTTGTATCCTGGAATTTGAGCGTAAATATCTCGCATGAACGACACAACATTCACTTCGTCGGTTTCTTTATTCCACGAAACCAGCATCATTGTATCAGAACGGGATTGTTCTTCTCCCCGAGTATCTACACCAAGAACCAAAACATTCTCAATGGATGGGTTTTTCACATCCATCGGATCACCTGTGAACTCAATATCATTTTTCCCTTTATTGGAAGCCAGCTCTTGACCAGCTTTAAATTGAACGAATGAATATATAGCTACTCCTATTGCAGCCAAAAATAGAAGAGTCATAAAAAATCTACCGAAACGAAACTTTCTTTTCCTTCTCATGGAACGACGATTTGGAACTTGTTCTTCCAAAACGCTCCCCCCTTTCATATCTTTCATATAATAGAACGAAATAAGTCCAAAAAAGTTGCTTTTTTTCCTCTTCAATCATAGTTGTTGAGCACAGAGGATGCAAGTGCTACAATACGGTCTATGCAGGTTTGAGAGGAGTTTTATAAATGGAAATAGCTACATTTGCAGGCGGTTGTTTTTGGTGTATGGTCAAGCCCTTTGATCAATGGGATGGAATAGAGTCCGTCATTTCAGGTTATATGGGTGGACATGTTGAGAATCCTACATATGAAGACGTGAAAAAAGGAAATTCAGGGCATCTTGAGGTCGTACAAATTCAGTTTGACCCATCTGTTTTTACATATAAACAATTACTTGAAATTTTTTGGCAGCAAATTGATCCAACGGATGACGGAGGTCAATTCCAGGACCGCGGAGAATCTTATAAAACAGCGATTTTCACACATTCCGATGAACAAGTGGAAATAGCGAATGAATCAAAACAAGCACTCGCTGAGAGCGGACGTTTCTCCAAACCAATCGTCACACCAATCCACCCTGCGGAAACATTTTATATCGCAGAAGACTATCA
>NZ_JBFUJC010000562.1:0-1130 GCF_056401595.1 Paenisporosarcina sp. P4_E4_2
GTATATTTCAGCCGTGCAGTAATTGATTCTTTTTCATGTTCTTTGTACTGTTTGGCAATTGAAGTCAACTCCAATATGAATGCATCCTCACTCGCATTGCTTGATGAAGTAAGCTCAACTTTAGTGGCAGCTGAAGAACATCCATTCAGTACGAAACAACATGTAAGCAAAAACAAGACACATCCATATTTCATCTGACTCACTCTTTCCCTTCTCTTTTAATTCACGCCTCGTATTTAAACCAATCCGCCATTAGTTCTTCCAAACGTTCTTCTAGTGATTTCTTTATCACTAATAAATTTTCGTATTCTTGCCAATCCGCTTCAGCTTCAATTTGAACAGTGAGAGTCGCCAGTTCTTCTTCGACATCGGCAATTTCCTTTTCAAAAGAACGAGGTTGTGCCTCCCGTTCACGGATAGTTTTGACTCGTTCTTCCTTTTTGACCGGTTCTTCTTTTTCAAGCGAGGTCTGACGTTCTGCCCATTTCGAACGCGCCCATTCATAGGCTCCTTCGAAGGTAATGAATGTTCCCCGATCCAACCAAGCGGTGCGAGGGAATAGTTTATTCAGGAAGTAGCGATCGTGGGAGACAGCCACTATGGTCCCTTGGAAATCTTCGAGTGCTTCTTCGAGCACTTCTCGCGAATCGATATCCAAATGGTTTGTTGGTTCATCAAGCATCAATAAATTGATGTCCTGGTGCATGAGTTGCGCAAGACGCAATCGCATCCGTTCTCCTCCGCTTAAATCTCCAACCCGTTTGAAAACGTCGGGTCCATAGAACATAAACTTCGCGAGAATGTGGCGCGCTTCCCCTTCAAATACATTGACTTCCGCTCGGAAGACATCAATGAGGCGCGCTTTCGGGTTGGCAATCTCGAAATGTTGAGACAGGAATCCTACTCGCACATTACTGCCAAGACGTGCGGTGCCTGCATCGACTTCGAGTTCTCCACGCAGTAATTTCAGAATGGTGGACTTGCCAGTTCCGTTTCGACCGACGATTGCAACGCGTTCTTTCCACCTAACATTAAAGTCAGCTCCTGCAAGCAAAACTTTGTTTCCGAAAGATTTGTACACTTGTTCCATGACCACCACTTCCTTGCCACTTCGTGGAGCTGCTTCAAAT
>NZ_JBFUJC010000563.1:0-1129 GCF_056401595.1 Paenisporosarcina sp. P4_E4_2
GACATTGACTCAATACAGTTTCTAGACCTTGATCTGTCAGCAAGTCAGCTTCAATTGCATGAATTCCGTGAGATCTAAGATCTTCGAGAGCAGATTTAGAACGACCTGTTGCATATACAGTGTATCCTTGTTGGCATAAATCTTTTGCAACCTGTAGCCCAACGCCACTTGTCGCTCCTGTAATCAAAACCGTTTTAGGCTTGCCCATAAGTGAATACCCCATTTTGGTCGTGTGACTCGATGGCAAGTCCTTCAGCAAGCAAATAGTCTATTTGTCCGATGGTTTCAGAAAGTGTCAGACCCAGTTCTTTCTCATAGACAAATGGAAATAATTTTTGTGTGATTTCGAAAATGGTAAGTTGTTCTTCAGCAAGCATCGCATGGACTTTCATCGCACGGTCATGTTGTTTTTCTAAGCGATGTGCAATCAATGCATGGACATTGAATACTTCATTGCCATGACCACTGTAAATTTTCTCTACTGGCATGGTCAGGACTTTTCTCAATGATTCGTTGTATTGAATCATTGCTCGTGGACGTCTAGCACTTGGATCAAGTGGAGGCTCAATTAAAGGATTTGATGAGATTTTTTCTAAGATATGGTCCCCACCAATCATCTCTTTGCTCTCAGCATGCCAAAAAGAAACATGACTCTGTGCATGACCAAGCGTTTCAACGACCGTCCAACCTGGATGTCCAGGAAGTGCATCGCCTTCCTCCACTGTCACATCAAGTGGACGATTGCCCATGAAAGCAACTGGACGTTTCATTTTCTCCACCCATGCATGATATTTCTCTGGAACACCTTCTTCAATTAAACGTTCCAAATAAAACTCATCATGATAGGCAAAAAAAGCTGGATCTCGAGTCAACCAAAGGTCATTATAGACATGCCCATATACTTTTGMATTTGGAAAAGCGTCAATCCAGCCTG
Organism: Paenisporosarcina sp. P4_E4_2; assembly: GCF_056401595.1. Lineage (NCBI taxonomy): Bacteria > Bacillati > Bacillota > Bacilli > Caryophanales > Caryophanaceae > Paenisporosarcina > Paenisporosarcina sp. P4_E4_2. Next base: position 935 of record NZ_JBFUJC010000563.1, read on the forward strand.
CATGGTCAGGGTGATGGTGCGTCAAGAAAACTTGCTCGACATCATTGAACGAATAGCCCGCTTCTTTTATCCCTCGTTCAAGTGCTGCATAAGCTTCGGGTGTTTTTGGACCTGCATCAATTAATGAAAGCGTATCTCCTTTTAAAAGATAAGCATTAACATCCCCTACAGCAAAAGGTGTAGGCAATATAAGTT
>NZ_JBFUJC010000564.1:0-1126 GCF_056401595.1 Paenisporosarcina sp. P4_E4_2
CGAGTGTTCATCTGTCTTACTTAATTACGCCAAGTTCTTTACCGACTTTTTCATAGATGGCAAGTGCATCATCCAGCATTTCTTTCGTATGGACTGCAGTAGGCATGTTGCGAACACGGCCTGTCCCTTTTTGTACAGTTGGGAAGACAATCGCTTTCGCATAAACTCCTTCTTCAAACAGTCGTTTGGAGAATTGTTGCGTCAGTTTTTCATCGCCGATGATACAAGGAGTAATCGGTGTTTCAGAAGCACCGATATCGAATCCTAATTTCTTAAGACCTGCTTTTAAATAATCACCATTATCCCAAAGCTTGTCGTGAAGCTCTGTTGAGTCGATAATCATTTGTAATGCTGCCGTAATTGCCGCAACATCACCTGGTGGCACGGCTGTTGAGAATAGGAATGGACGTGAACGAACTTTCAACCAATCGATTAATGATTGTTTACCAGCAACATATCCGCCTACTACACCCACAGCTTTAGATAATGTTCCCATTTGGAAGTCGATATCTTTTTCCAATCCGAAATGTTTAACTGTTCCTTTTCCTTTACCAGTAACACCTGATCCGTGTGCATCATCCACGTATGTGATCAAATCAAATTCCTTCGCGATTTCCACGATTTCTGGAAGTTTCGCAATGTCTCCATCCATCGAGAATACGCCGTCCGTGATCACCATGACTTTATTATAAAGACCTGATTCTTGTGCTTCTTTTGCTTTCGCACGTAAATCTTCCATATCAGAGTGCTTAAACGCAATGATTTTGGCTTTCGATAGTCGGCAGCCGTCAATAATGGACGCATGGTTCAACTGATCTGAAAGAATGGCGTCATTTTTATCCATAACAGCTGAAATAGCAGCCATGTTACAGTTGAAGCCTGATTGATAAGAAATTGCCGCTTCCGTTCCTTTGAATTCCGCCAGCTTTTCTTCTAACTTTACATGAAGGTCAAGCGTTCCATTAATCGAACGGACCGCACCTGCTCCAACACCGTATTTATCAATTGTTTCTTTTGCAATGCGTTTCAATTCTTCATTTGTTGCCAATCCCAAATAGTTATTTGAAGATAAATTGATAAGTTCTTTACCGCGAACTTGGATTTTTGCTCCGTTCGGGCCTTCTAC
>NZ_JBFUJC010000565.1:0-1109 GCF_056401595.1 Paenisporosarcina sp. P4_E4_2
CTTCATAAACTAAGCTCTGTCCTACTTTTTCTATTGGTTATCGTACATTTGCGGTAGCCGCATTCCGAATTGGCCCAAATGAATTGTTGTTGCGTGGCGTTTTTAACCTTCGTTCCTTTGCATGCTAGGCGCAATTGCACTCATATGATTGTTATTTATTAAAATAGCCTTACAGATATTTAATGTCATTAACATAATTGGAATAAGCACCACTCCTGCGGAAAAACGGGCAGGCGATCCCCCACAGTGAGGCACGAGCGGGGATGCTCGTCTGTTCGTCCGCGGAAAGGGCGCAGATTCCCAATTTTTTATAAAAATCAATTGTAAAAGTTAGCATAGCTAAAAACAAAAAAACCGATGAAAGACTCATCGGTTATTCAAAATATTCTTTATAAAAGCCACCGATGTGACCACTATTATCTACAACAAAAATGAACTCTTCTGTTTCATTTTTCACTTCATATGATTTTCCGACAGTCAGTACATTCGATACAGAGAATTTTGCTGCGTTTGTATGAACGCAAGTGACTGTTTTAAGTGTAGGTGTCTCTTTCCAAACATTATGTAACATAATTCATCTCCTCAATTCTTACTCTCTCTAGTATAAGCATGCACTTAAAGATTATCAACAATCCATCAATCATAATTCGCTCAGTAGCTGTGAAAAGGATTAGCCAGGTTGACAGAAAGCTTACCCAGGTAGACAGTTTGCCTCTCCAGGTTGACAGAATCGCTTTCCAGGTTGCACAAAATCAATTAAATGACAGAATCTCCTCAAGTTTGCACAAATCGAAACAAAAAAGCAGCTTCGCATAAGTATGCGAAGCTGCTTCCTATTTCTTAAGACTCCAACAACAAGTCTTCAGGGTTTTCGATTAATTCTTTAACAGTTTTCAAGAATCCAACTGAATCTTTTCCATCGATTACACGGTGGTCATAAGATAGAGCCACGTACATCATCGGACGGATTTGAACTTCGTCACCGATAGCTACTGGGCGTTTTTGGATTGTATGCATTCCAAGAATACCTACTTGAGTACCGTTCAAAATTGGCGTAGACATTAGAGAACCGAATACTCCACCATTTGTGATAGTGAATGATCCACCTG
>NZ_JBFUJC010000566.1:0-1104 GCF_056401595.1 Paenisporosarcina sp. P4_E4_2
ACAAATAGGACCGAATCAGTTCAAAAAGACTGATTCGGTCCTAATTTTTTTGCAGTGGTTTATTCTTTTTCTGCTGATTGAATGACTTTTTGTCCATCAATGATCACGTAGAATACTTTAATTTTTGCGCCTTCTTCCAATTCAGCAAAGAATGGTTTCGCTGTTTCAGACAATCTCATTGCTTCCGCTTCATTTTGTTCGTTTTTCACTTCGATGGAGTTTACATCCTGGAGTCCCACATAAGTAACTGATGTTTCTTCAACCTTCAATTTATCTCCAGCAGATGAAGAACCAGTGCCATCCCAAGTTACTTCTGTGGAGGCCTTCCAATCTTCAGCTTCATTGGCAGTTGACCAAACCTCAAGTGTGTATTTTCCAGCCGGCAACTTAGAGAGACCTTCCGTTGCATCAAACTTCATCTCAAGAATTTCACCGGGTTTCAAGATTTTTTCCTGCAACATTTGTGCGTACATCTTGTTATCGGAATCCTTGTAAACAACTGTATCTGAGCTATCGATTAGTTGATAATCAAAGAGCTGCGAACTATTCATCGATAATTTAACGTCTTCCTCTTTGTCATTCCTCAGCTGGAAAACAAATTGGTGGGCGCCATCTGTAGTTTCTTCTGACAGACTGTGCACAACGGAGCCAGCGGCGATTTCGTTATTTTCATTTCCAGAGCCTGTGTTTCCTTCTTCTGATTCACTTGTATTTGCAAATGTTCCACAGCCTCCCAATGCAATGAGGATGATTGCAGTCGAAGTCACTTTTAGCATATTTTTCATCTTTAAAACCACCTTTCATTAATACTAATTAGACCGTGAGAAAGCAAAAAGAGTTACGGGAAAAGATAGAAAATTGAATAAAAAGGATTTTTGACCTACATCCTCCAATGGATAATCAACCGAATTAAAGATGAAATGATATGATAAAACAAAAAAAGGGGTGTCCGATGAGCATTGGAAAAATTCAACGCATAGTGAACTGTATGGCGACGAATGTACAAATGAAAGACATACAGTTCGTGCAAACTGAACATCGCCTGAAGCTTGCAGAGTTTTGGGGAATTCGAGAAGGCAGTCGCGTACTTGAGATAGGTTGTGG
>NZ_JBFUJC010000567.1:0-1103 GCF_056401595.1 Paenisporosarcina sp. P4_E4_2
GAAGTGTATTTGCACCGTATGCTTGGTTGGAACCTATTAAAGATCCTGCAACAGAAAAGATATTCGAATACACTGGTGATGCACGTGAATTTACACCAAACGCTGTAAACACTACACGGTCAAGATTAGAGCAAGAAGTGATTATTGATTTTTATAAAAAAGAAATTTTCACATATACCAATGCTTGTATCGTAACTGTAAAAGTTACAAATCCAGATGGTTCTATTGATTATAAAAAAGGAAAAACAAGTACAGAAAATATTGTATGTACTAATGTTGTGTGGGGCACTGATGAAGTTTCTTTTGAAATGAGGGCAAGTGCAAGCAATCCTTTAAATGCAGCAGCACCTGCGGCTGATTATTTATTAACTATACAGGTTAACAAGAGTGGTGTTGCACAAATTGAAGGTGCACATGATGGGTTCCCCTGCTATGAATTTTATAAACAAACAGATTTTGGTCCATTTGAATTAATATATACACATGATTTCAGAAAAACTGGTGACACTCCAGCAGCGCTAGCTGGGGAAATGGAATACAGTTTTAAAACGACAATCTAGATATAAATACTAAGTAGAAGTTTACAAGCAGCAAATATTAAAGGAAAAGCAATAATATATACGAAAGAAATTGCGATCTGTTTTGCWCAATGGCTCAATATTATTATCCAAAATAAAATTAAAAATCATAGAGGTGTGTCTCATGACTAATATCGTTAAAGTTAGAGCAAGTGTATTTATTCCAATGTCTTGGACTGAACCTAAGAAGGATACTCAAACAGGAAACGTGATTCAATTCGAAGGTGACTCACGTGAATTTACACCATATGCTGTAAACACTATGCGTTCCAGAATTGAACAAGAAGTAGTAGTAGATTTTTATAAAAAAGAAATCTTCACATATGCGAATACTGGCATGACAACAGAAAGAATCACAACTCCTGATGGTTCCGTTAATATAAGAACAGGAAAAGCTAGTACAGAAGGTATTTTGTGCATTGATGTTGTATGGGGGGCAGATGACGTCAAATTTCAAATGAGTGCTAGTGCTAGCAACCCATTAAATGTTTATGCACCTCCCGTTGATTATCTATTAACTGTACA
>NZ_JBFUJC010000568.1:0-1080 GCF_056401595.1 Paenisporosarcina sp. P4_E4_2
GTGCTAATTGCGGAGCAACAGATGGAGAATTCGCTTTTTCGTTTCAACAGATCGGTTTTTTATGTCATCGGTGTTTTGATATTGATCGCTATATAATTCGTTTGACACCTGCTCAAGTCAAGCTCATTCGGACGTTTTACACGGTGCCGATTGAGCAAGTTGGGAAGTTGACATTAAAAAAAGAAACGAAAACGTTTATCAAGAAAATCGTGAGAACCATATACGAGGAACAAACAGGCATTCGACTGAAGTCCAGGTCATTCATTGATCAACTCGATCGTTCGCCACAATATTTCCCCAAAAAAGAAAATCCGTCTATTGCCCCTGAAGAAGGGCAGTAAGACGGTTTTTTTTATGCGAAATACGTGTGCTCACGGAATATTCTCTAACCTTTTTGGCTAAATGGATATTACTGGTATAATATAAGGGGTTATAGTTGGTGGCTATGAAAAATATTTACTGATTGGCATGTCAGTATTATTACGGCAGGAAATGGTCCCAAAACAAAATCTGAATTATAGATTGGAGCTGGATTCTTGAAGAGGTTAGTTATTATGACAGTTGGTATAACCCATAGCGGTAAGACTACATTTGCGAAAGCATTAGAAACAGAGATGCCTAACTCAGTTGTGATTGATCAAGATAATCATGCTGAATTCCTCCATACATACTACCAAACGTTATTACCGAAACAAGGACATAATACAATCAAGTATTCTCTTACACAAACTATTGTCGATTATGCAATTAATGAGACTAATTGCCACCTCATTCTTTGTAACTCAAATCGCAATCGTAAAGGCCGTTTGAAGCTGCTTGAACATTATCATAATGAAGGATTTACAAGCATTCTTGTGGATTTTGATGTGCCAGAACATGTTCTTAAAGAGCGTGTTGCGAAAAGTAAACGTACTACAAAAATATTAAGAACTGCTTCAACGTTTGAGGAAGTGCGAACTAGGCAACAGAATGAGACTAATAAAGGTGATGTGATAGCGCCGATAGAAGGCGAAGCGGAGCATTTATTTGTAATCRAAAACGCGGTTGAAGTTCAGTCTGTTATTAGAAAAATTATCGAAA
>NZ_JBFUJC010000569.1:0-1076 GCF_056401595.1 Paenisporosarcina sp. P4_E4_2
TCCCGGTGAGGACCGGTTAATGTTACACCTCTCGCTAATTCTTGCGCTTTGCCTGCTTGCAATTTTTGCTGCAAAAAATCAGCCATTTGTTCAAATGTCGCATTTTGGTCAAGGCCACTGACAGGGTTATAACGAACTTCTAATTTTTCAAGTCCACGGGAAATCCCGAAATGAATCGGTTCTGCCCATTTTTGAAGAAGCTCCATAAATTGAAATCTTTTACGGATAACACTGACAGCTGCTTGAATATATTGATCAGTATAAACATCAAACATCACATCATTTACAGATGATTTTCCTTGATGCATTTTCAGTAAATGGTTACGCTGTTTTAATAACTTTTGAAACSTTAATAAATCGTGTAAATAAACAGGCGATATTTGCCCAATTTCCATATCCAAAAAACGTCTTCTTACTTGAGGACTGCCTTTTACAAGATGCAAATCTTCTGGTGCAAACATCACCACATTTAGTTGACCGATATAATCACTTAAACGGTTTTGTTCTAAATGATTCACTTTTGCTTTTTTGCCTTTTTTGGATAAAGTCAATTCAAGCGGTAAGCGACCATATTTTTTCTGAACATCACCTTTTATTTTACCATATTCTTCAGCCCAACGTATCAATTCTTTATCATTGGACGTTCGGTGAGATTTTGCCATGGATAACACATAAATCGATTCCATGATGTTGGTTTTTCCCTGTGCATTTTCGCCAATCAAGACATTGATTGTTTTTGAAAAATTTAACGCTAACGATTCGTAGTTTCGGTAGTTCGTTAATTCCAGACTTTCTATGTGCATATTATTGCCCGCTCAATGGATCCACAATGCGAAGTTCGCCTACTCCAGGGATGTTTACTAAATCTCCATGACGAAGTTTACGTCCACGTCTTTGATCTACTTCCCCGTTTATCAATACTTCATTTTCCGATAAAAACCATTTTGCCATCCCACCTGAGCTTATTACGTCAGTCATTTTCAGTACTTGCCCGAGGGTTACATATTCCGTTCCAATTTCAAGTTCTTTCAAGTTAATTACATCCTTCGCTTTTTAGTCTATCCCTTCATTTTACT
>NZ_JBFUJC010000570.1:0-1070 GCF_056401595.1 Paenisporosarcina sp. P4_E4_2
CCATTCTTCTTTATATCCGCCGATTCAAATGGTCAACTGTCGTCTACGGATCGGCAACCGCCGGTATTTTTGGTATGGGATTATTCTGGTATTTTGAGCGATTTCTAGCTTAATGCTGAATCTCTTTCCTTTTCTTATAGGGGGTGGTTCAAAAAGAGTAGCTTAAGGGTGTTAAAAATACGAGATTAATAGGAGGAATAAGAATGAAACCTTTAAATGAAAAAGGGAAAACGGTGAAGGAAAAGCTTAAACCGATTACCGTAGCCGTGATGTGTAGTCTTGCTTTGGCGGCTGTCGTCAAACCGGTTGTCGCAGATAATCCTAATGCTACTGTTACGGGAACGGTGTTCGCAGACAAAAATGGAAATGGAGTCCGCGATAACAACGAACAGGGAATTCCAAATGTGTCTGTATCAGATGGTAAGAGCATTTCCGTTACCGATGATTCAGGAAAGTATACACTGACGGCAAACATTGAAAGACGCCAGTCGGATATCGTCTTTGTTACCGTTCCTAGCGGGTATAGCGTCCCAACAGACGAAAACAAAACACCCCAGTTCTATAAGCAACTTGGCAACCTCGAGGCCGGTGAAACACGAGAACAAAACTTCGGACTGCTACTTAAGCCTGAAAGCAATAATCCTAACTTTTCCTTTGCCAACGTGGCCGATGTTCACGTGGAAGCAGGGTCAAATAATAACCGTGAACGATTCACATCACAGCTAGCGCAAATTAACGAATCGACAGGAAACCCTGCCTTTATCGCCGTTAGTGGCGACTTGACCAACCGGGCGACCGATGCAGAATATCAGGATTATACAGCGAGCACAGCTACATCTGCTGTTCCTGTCTACCCAGCTGTCGGAAACCATGACTTTGCCCCAGGTTCTAGCTATCAAACAAGAGTGGACCGTTACCGCAAGTATCTCGGACCTGAGTGGTATTCATTCGATTATGGCAACAGGCATTTTGTTACATTGGAAAATACATTGGGCTTCAATGAAAATGACCAATTGGAATGGTTAAAACAGGATCTCGCCCAAAATGCAAAAGACAAAGAAGTAGTAGTA
>NZ_JBFUJC010000571.1:0-1067 GCF_056401595.1 Paenisporosarcina sp. P4_E4_2
GTTTTATCCAATAAATAGAAGGCTATCGCTGCTATGAATAACCCCGTACTTAACCATAAAGCTATTCCATTCCATTTTCCATTAAAAAGGGTGATATTGGTAAGCGTGATGAGATGCATTAAAACAATTAGAATTAATAAACCAGTTGATGTTTTCAAATTACCACTTCCATTCTGTGTACTAATTCATTTCTTACTTAGACTTTTAATTCCAGCATCGAGATAAAAAAAGTAAAAACTCATCCTTTTAAGCTACAAGATTTTTATTAGTTGATTTAAATTACTTCAGTTTAAAAGTTCAGCAAATTTATATACTCAAAGCATAGCATAAGCTTAACATTAAAAATCCCTTAGTTGGATATATTTAGAATATTTTTCGAACTAACCTGGCCCGTTAGTTAAATAAGGTAATTTAATAATTGTAAAGATATTCAATAATATCAAAAAAGTCATAGGAATTATTATCCGATTTTTCTATGTCCATTCCGATAAAATCAACCTCAATTCGTTAGAAAAGAACCATTTAATTGGTCCAATCGATCTGCTTAAACGCTATATGGACAGTCGCACAGAAAATGCCCCGGCCATCTTCGTCACAGTAAGACATCCCCATAAAATGAATGTCGCTTCAAATGAGAAACATCATCAAGAAGATTTCGAATCGTGCTGGAATCAATAATGAGATTCATCCACATCAACTTAGACACAGCTATGCTACTCATTTGTTGAATATGGAGCACCCATTGAAGTCATTCAAAGTCTTCTCAGACACGAGAAGAGCGAAACTAACCTGATTTACGCTCAACTAAGCGGAAGACTAATGAAAGAGTATTAGAAGTACTTTTAAATGTAAAAAGGGCAACGTCTTAATTGACATTGCCCTAATTGACTAAAGCACCCTTTATTTGAAGAAGGAATATTAGCATGCTCTAGTTTCATAGGTTAATTTTAGCAATAGTAATAAAATATTGAACGATTTAACTTCTTAAAACAGCTTTAATCGAATATTTAAATATCGAATTACATTGGGGAGTGAAACATGGGGGCTATTAATGGAAAAGATTATAT
>NZ_JBFUJC010000572.1:0-1058 GCF_056401595.1 Paenisporosarcina sp. P4_E4_2
CCCCTAATAATTGCATTCCCGGAGTATTGTTAAATCAAAAGCTATTTAAAAAGAAAAAAGCAACAATTCGAACGTTGCTTTTTCCAGTTTATCTTATTCGGAATTTTGTACGCTAGGAGTACTTCAACCTAAAAAAAGTCGAATTCCTTACTATCCGAATTTTTTATAAAAGCGTTCTTAACAGTAATAGAAATTGTTTAGTATCTATCCTAGTGGAATTTTTCCCTTCACGCGCTTTAACGTCGCTACTATAAGGAAGCTAACAATCACTAATAGGAGCCATGAACTCACTTTTCCTAGATGAACGAGACTCCATGCATCGGTTTGGTTTGGATACTCCCAAGCTCCAAAGAACGTTGCGATATTTTCGGCTATCCAGATAAAAAATCCGATGAGCACAAAAGAAAGTGCGAGTGGCATACGGTAACGAGTTCCATCAACCACGTAAGTGACCCATGATTGCCAAAAGACGATAATTACGAGTCCAGATAACCACCAACGAACGTCAATCCAATAATGGTGGGTGAAAAAATTCAAATAAATCGCAGCTGCAAGAGGTACAACTACCAGAAACGGTGGCCACTTTACTAGTTCAACATTAAATCTCCTCCACGCCTGGCAAAGATAACTCGCTACACTTGCGTACATGAATCCGCTATAGAGAGGCACTCCAAAAATTTTGAAATATCCTTCCTCTGGATAAGACCAAGAGCCCATATGTACCTTGAAAATTTCAAGCGCAAGTCCAATAAGGTGGAACAATGTGATAACCTTTAGTTCATCCCGTGTTTCAAGCCCAGAACGTATCATCCACCACTGCATCAGAAGGCAGATGATGAGTAGCCAGTCATACCGTGGTAGAAATGGAAGTGGCATGATCTGTGTAAAAGCCAAAGAGGCAAAAATAACGACAGGAAACAAACATGATAAAGCCTGCTCCCAACCAAAACGAACGAGTTTTTTTAGTGCTCTCATGATTTGTGCCTCCTAAGGTTTTTACTGAATATTTGTAAGTCCTGCTTAGTAAAGTAGTTAAATAGATTTAGGGTTATGTACAT
>NZ_JBFUJC010000573.1:0-1044 GCF_056401595.1 Paenisporosarcina sp. P4_E4_2
GGTATGCAATTAATGTCTCAACATTTTGGTGGGAAAGTTGAAAAAGCTTCTCATCGCGAATACGGCAAAGCTGAAATTTCAGTTGTTAAAGAAAGTACATTATTCCATGACTTACCGAAGGAACAAATTGTTTGGATGAGTCACGGAGACCACGTGACGGTTGCCCCAGAAGGTTTTGAAGTAATTGCTACAAGCCCATCATGTGCGGTAGCAGCTATCGCTGATGAATCACGCGGTTTATATGCGGTTCAATTCCACCCTGAAGTACGTCACTCGGTTTACGGTATTGAATTGATTCGTCAATTCGTATTTGGCGTTTGTAAAGCTAAAGGTGATTGGTCAATGGAAAGCTTCATCGAGCTTGAAATTGAAAAAATCCGTCAAGAAGTCGGCGATAAAAAAGTATTGTGTGCATTAAGCGGTGGAGTGGATTCATCTGTTGTCGCAGTATTGATTCACAAAGCAATCGGCGATCAATTAACGTGTATGTTTGTCGACCATGGTTTACTTCGTAAAGGCGAAGCGGAGAGTGTAATGAAGACTTTCGCTGATGGCTTCCATATGAATGTCATTAAAATTGATGCACGTGAGCGGTTCATGAACAAACTGGCTGGCGTTTCAGATCCTGAAACAAAACGTAAAATTATCGGCAATGAATTCATTTATGTATTCGACGATGAAGCAGCAAAACTTGAAGGGATGGACTTCCTAGCACAAGGTACGCTTTATACGGATATTATCGAGAGTGGCACAGCTACTGCACAGACTATCAAGTCTCACCACAATGTTGGCGGACTACCTGAAGATATGCAGTTCAAATTAATTGAACCATTAAACACGCTATTTAAAGATGAAGTTCGTGCACTTGGAACAGAGCTTGGAATGCCAGATGAAATTGTATGGCGTCAACCATTCCCAGGTCCAGGTCTTGGAATTCGCGTTTTAGGAGCAATTACAGAAGAAAAACTTGAAATCGTTCGTGAATCTGATGCGATTTTACGTGAAGAAGTAGCTATAGCTGGTCTTGAACGAGATTTCTGGCTG
>NZ_JBFUJC010000574.1:0-1040 GCF_056401595.1 Paenisporosarcina sp. P4_E4_2
GAACAGTATCATCAGGACTACTATAAAAAAAATCCAACACACTACGAACGTTATCAGGTAGGATCCGGAAGAGCAGGATTTAAACAAAAAATGTGGGGTGATCAAAAATGACTAAAGAAGATTTAAAAAATAAACTGACACCTATGCAATATCACGTAACTCAAGAAAATGGAACAGAGCCGCCACATCGCAATGAATTTGATCAACATTTTAATGAAGGTATTTATGTTGATATTGTTTCCGGAATACCCTTGTTCAGTTCAAAAGATAAATATGATGCTGGCTGCGGATGGCCAAGTTTCACTAAGCCTATCGATGGTCCGGAAGTAACAGAACATACAGATGTTTCTCACGGCATGACCAGGACTGAAGTAAGAAGTAAAACAGCCAATTCGCATTTAGGGCACGTTTTTCCGGATGGGCCAGGTCCTGAAGGTTTACGTTATTGCATTAATTCAGCGGCATTGAAATTCATTCCGAAAGAGAAGTTGCAAGAAGAAGGATACAGTGAATATTTAAGTTACTTTTAAAGAAAAAGCTAAACTCGAATAACTAAGAGTTTAGCTTTTTCCTCTGCTTAGACTTTTACTTTATGTTGGAAAACCTGTATATATAGAATATAAGAACACTTTCTTTGGAGGTTAATATGAATCATACATTCTATAAATACACCCTGACTTTCAGAGGAGGACCAAAATCGGATCTTAAGGCTATGTTTGCGGAAGTTATGTTTCAGGATTTGCCTTTCCCAAAGCAATCTTCCGATTTTGAAGAAATTTCCCGTTACATTGAAGAATTGGCGCACCCCGATATGAGCGCAAGTATTTTTGATGAAATTTGGTCGTTATATGAAACAAATGTCCTTTCTCAATCGTAAATATGTATAGAAACTAATTAGGAGGAATGTATATGTCGATTTTCAATAAAGTATTAGCATCTGTAGGTGTGGGTAATGCAAGAGTAGATACAAAACTGAACGATTCTGCTTTTGTTGCAGGTGAATTGATCTCAGGAGTCACTGAAGTGGTTGGGGGAAACAT
>NZ_JBFUJC010000575.1:0-1038 GCF_056401595.1 Paenisporosarcina sp. P4_E4_2
CCATTAAGTACCATATGGATTATGCACTAAAATCCTCTATACTTATGAAGCAAACCGTTTTAAGGGAGGAATCTGCATGTTTTCAGGTATTGATTTGGGGATTGATTTAGGAACAGCTAATATCCTTGTATATACAAAAAATAAAGGCATTATATTAAATGAACCATCGGTAGTAGCGGTGGATACAAAAACTAGACAAGTTGTCGCATTTGGTGAAGAAGCGAAGAGTATGATCGGTAAAACACCAGGTTCGATTACAGTTATTCGACCATTGAAAGATGGCGTCATTGCTGATTTTGATGTAACGACAGATATGTTGCGTATGGTCATGAAAAAAGTAGGCAAAAAAATGGGTAGCTCTGTCCGTAAACCGAACGTTATGGTATGTACACCATCTGGCGCTACTTCAGTGGAACGCCGTGCAATTCATGATGCCGTGAAAAATAGTGGCGCTAAAGAAGTACATTTGATTGAAGAACCTGTAGCAGCTGCGATTGGAGCAGACCTGCCTGTCAGCGAACCAATTGCAAGTGTCATTGTTGATATTGGTGGGGGAACCACTGAAGTTGGGATCATTTCATTTGGCGGTGTCGTATCGTCTAATACAGTTAAAGTTGCGGGAGACCGTATGGATGAAGACATTATTCATTTTGTCCGTAAACAATTCAATGTGCTAATCGGTGAACGCACAGCTGAAAGAATTAAAATGGAAGTCGGGTACGCCTTGATTCCACATACAGTGGAAACAATGGAAGTGCGTGGCCGTGACGTCATGACAGGCCTTCCAAAAACTATTACAATCAGTTCTGTAGAAGTTCAAGAGACTTTGAAAGAATCGTTACTTTCTATTCTGGAAGCAATTCGTGCAACTCTTGAAAGCTGTCCTCCAGAACTATCTGGTGACATTGTTGACCAAGGTGTTGTATTGACTGGTGGCGGTGCCCTATTAAAAGGCATGCAAGAATGGTTATCTAACGAGATTTCCGTACCAGTTCATATTGCCCCTCAACCACTTGAGTCTGTAGCAATCGGTACAGG
>NZ_JBFUJC010000576.1:0-1030 GCF_056401595.1 Paenisporosarcina sp. P4_E4_2
CCTATGAATGGCATGAGGGGAAAATGAAGCAATTAACAAGAGACCATTCTTTTGTTAATGTCTTAGTGGAAAGTGGAGAAATCAGCGAAGAAGAAGCAGAAAGTCATCCGAAGAAAAATTTGATTACGAAATCATTAGGAACGCAAAAAAGCATCGAGCCGGACTTTATTTCAATTCAGATTCCTACATATTCTTACTTATTATTATGTTCTGATGGATTAAGTAACAAATTATCAATGGATGACATGACGAATATTTTAAAGACCAATCTTTCAGTTGGTGAAAAAGGATCCCGTTTAGTGAATCTTGCCAATGAAAAAGGTGGAGAAGATAACATCTCTCTCGTTTTAATCACAAATACGAAAGAGGAGGTGTAGTCGTGCTCTTAGGCAAAAGAATCAGCGGTCGATATAAAGTTCTCGAAATGATCGGTGGAGGGGGCATGTCCAATGTTTACCTCGCACACGACATGATTCTCGATCGGGATGTCGCAATAAAAGTCTTACGATACGACTTCTCTAATGAAGATGATTTACATCGTAGATTCCAGCGTGAAGCACTTTCAGCTACCAGTTTGACTCATCCGAACATCGTCAATATTTTCGATGTAGGTGAAGATGGGGACATTCACTATTTGGTCATGGAATTTGTTGAAGGGAAGACCTTGAAACAATATATTACTGATGCAGCACCTCTGTCACCGAATGAAGCTGTAACTATCATGAAGCAATTAACGTCTGCGATTGCACATGCTCATCAAAATCAAATCATTCATCGTGATATCAAGCCCCAAAATATTTTGATGGATGGTACCCATCATGTTAAAATCACGGACTTTGGAATTGCGATGGCTTTGAGTGCAACTTCATTTACCCAGACCAATTCCGTGTTAGGCACTGTCCATTATTTATCACCTGAACAAGCTCGTGGTGGTACAGCAACAAAAAAATCGGATATTTATGCGCTTGGAATTGTGTTGTATGAATTACTTATCGGCAAGCTTCCTTTTTCAGGAGAGTCAGCGGTATCC
>NZ_JBFUJC010000577.1:0-1027 GCF_056401595.1 Paenisporosarcina sp. P4_E4_2
AATTGGTTCCGTACACTTTTTCACCAGAAGCTGCAATTTGTGGTCCATAGGCTAAGGTAGGCACTCCCCACTGCCAAGTATTTTTGGTACCGGAGGAGATCCAACCATTTGGTTGAGATTCAAAATCTTGATWGTAACCGGTGCTGATTCYAGGTTTGACTGGTACTGTGTAATCGTCAGAAGTAACCACGTTTTKCCCATAGTCCRTGATGCGCCAATGATAGGTAAGGGTTGGGATCTGTACGACATCAGCCGGAATCACGGCTTGGTACGTTCCGCTCTTATAGTCACCTGCGGTACGAGTGGCCGCTACGGTTTGCCATTCGGCAGTTTCGCTTACACGGTATTGTAGCTCTACACTGTCTATCCTGACATTGTCTTGTACTTGAACAGTAAGAGGTAATGTTATAGTCGGATAAGTTTCAGTTGGAGCGGTATGCTGATAAGTTGGATTCTCAGTATCTTGACCTTCACGAACCACTTTTCCCTGAACTCGGCCTATTCCGCTGACAATGGAGGAGACAGCGTCATAGGCATTCACTTGGCCATGACCATAACCATTGTTTGGTGAAGTTGGATAGAGGGAGTCAGTTAATGGGATTGCCGTATCAAATAAAATTTGTTCCATTTCATCAACGGTAAGAGAGGCATTCGCCTGCTTCATCAAAGCAACAACCCCAGAAAGGTGTGGTGAAGCCATGTAAGTTCCATTCTGACCGATTCCATAGCTGCCACCTAGTACGGAAGAGCGAATGTTCGCACCTGGAGCAGAGATATCCGGCTTCCCTTCTCCATATGGCGAAGGACCGCGTGCGGAGAAAGAAACAATTCGATWATTATTATCCGTTGCGCCAACAGCGAACGATTCCGGATAGTTGGATGGGATGGAGATGCTTCTAGCACTCGGACCGTAATTTCCAGCAGCGAACGAAGGGAAAATTTCAGCTGCACGCCAGTTTTGAACCATCAGGCGATACCATTCATCGGTGCCTGGTGGGCGACCCCAGGAGTTGTTCACTACGTCAGG
>NZ_JBFUJC010000578.1:0-1026 GCF_056401595.1 Paenisporosarcina sp. P4_E4_2
GCCAACAACATATCATTAATGGCATTCTCGAATAATTCGCGGTCACCACCGAACTTAATATCAACCTCTTCTGGCAAGTTTAATTTTTCAATTGCCTCGTCAACTTGATCGGACATTTCACCTAAAGTATAAGACGATTCATATTTTAGCTTAAAGCTGACCGAAGCTGCTTGGTCAATTCGACGAATGGAAACAGGACCTTCGGCAATTTCTATTTCTGCCACTTCCTGCAATTCAATAAATTGACCTGAAGGTGTTCGCAATTTCAGTTTCTTCAATTGCTGAATGCTGCTACGGTATTTTTCATCATATTTTACATATACACCATAAACATCTTCATTTTCTGAAATAATTTGTGTAGCAAAATCGCCTCGCGTCACACTGTTCACCGTTTGGGCAATTTGTGCAGGTGCCAGTCCATATTCGGTTGCTGCATCTTTATTCAAGGACACTTGCACTTCATCTATTTTCTCATCTAAATCATTCGTGATTTCTGTAATTGAATCAAATTCACTTAAAGTGCCTTGAATATCAGAAACGGCTTTTTCTAAACGTTTGTCATCCGTATCTGTTACGGAAAATGATAATGAATTTGGTGTGGAGCCAGCAGCAGTTTGTAAATTAAAACTTACTTCTGCCTCATCCCCTACGTCTTTCAATACTTTTGGTTGTACTTCATCCACAAATTCAAATACAGAACGCTCACGTTTATCTAAAGGAATGAGCTTGATATATACTTCCGCTCTATTCGATTCTGAAGTTCCTCGAGATTGGCCTTGTTGTGTTCCGCCAACGAGACTCACATATACCTCCACATCTTTTTCTTTGTTTAATTGATTTTCTATTTTTTTCACTACTGCTTTTGTTGCTTTTACAGAAGATCCATTATCTAACTCGACATTGACACTAACGAATCCTTCATCAGTAGCCGGTAAAAACTCGGTTCCCACTTGGAACATCCCATAAGTTGCAATTATTAGCATGATTGAAGTGATAATCAATACCATTAATCGATGTCCTAGAGCC
>NZ_JBFUJC010000579.1:0-1000 GCF_056401595.1 Paenisporosarcina sp. P4_E4_2
GAACTGCACCTAGCACTACCACCATAGTACCTTGCAAGACTGCAGGCGCTTCAGCACCCATTTCAAAGCCATCAGCCAATGTACCAATAAATAAGAATAGAAGTAACCCAACGGTAAGAGCAAGAATAGCGTTAATCCATTTTCGTGAGAAACGTTTCATGAATGGATACCACAATAAACCTAATGTAATGGGTACGATACCAACATAAAACCCTATAAACCCGTAATTAAGAAAATTGCTCCAGCTTCTTTCTGGAGTGAGTGTCGCAGCTGCAATTTCACCTTCTGTAATAATTCCATTTTCAGTAATTATCTTAATTACATGTGGATCACCTTGCACCCAAGGGTAATTAATCGTAATTTTCCCTTCTTCAAATCGTTTTAATGTTTCTGATGGAGAGACACCAAAATTCCATATCGAATCATTCACTATTACTTGAGATATCGTTAGGGGCTCTGGCCCAGTATTACTGATTGATATTTCAAACCCACTGTATGTTGTGTTAATTCGTTCAATATTTAGTACTTCGATTGGGGCGGCAGGGTCTTTTTCAATACCAGCACCATTGATCATCACCCAAGAAACTACTGCCACAAGTAACAATAGGGGTACTAATCCCGATATTATCCATTTAACTTTCATCTATTAACCCTCCTTTACTCTACTTCGAAAAATCCCATCCAGCCTAACTCAGCGAACTCACTTACATGAGCATGAAACATATATTTCCCTTTATACGGAAAACGCACTTCCAGAATCCCTCGCTCACCCTGACATTGCATAATTGTATCTGTAAACTGTGAAGGGTTATCATTTCGACCTGTTGGATAATACGTAAAGTAATTAGCATGCAAGTGGAAAGAATTTAATAAGTCGAATTCAGTTAAATTACTTAAGTATATTCGGACAAGTTGATCTTTCTTGATTTTAATCGGATGGTTCATAAATGCATTCGCATATCCATTCACCGTATAAAATTCGTTTTCGCCGTCTAAATCC